>JBLHLN010000174.1:0-5453 GCA_047620565.1 Woeseiaceae bacterium | reverse complement strand
CAAAAGGGGGAATAGATCAGGCTGCTTTTAATGCATCATTCGCAGATAAATATTCATAGCCGAGATCGTGTGCCACGGCTTCATGGTTGACATGACCGGCATGGACGTTGAGACCCATGGCCAGGTGCGGATCCCGACTGAGCGCTTCACGCCAGCCAAAGTTCGCCAGGTTTCTTGCAAACGGCAAAGTTACGTTGGTCAATGCAAAGGTTGACGTTCTTGGCACTGCGCCTGGCATGTTGGTTACGCAGTAATGAACAACATCATCGACGACGTAGGTTGGTTCTGCGTGCGTTGTCGGCCTACTGGTTTCAAAGCAACCACCCTGATCTATTGAGATGTCCACAAGCACTGAACCGGTGCGCATACTTTTCACGTGCTGTGCCGTTACCAGTTTCGGCGCTGCCGCTCCGGCGATCAGTACCGAGCCGACCACCAGGTCTGCCTGCGGCACGAGCCGATCAATTGCATGTTTGGTTGAATATTCTGTCTGCACTCGTCCACCGTAAATATTATCGATCTGTCGCAGTCGCGGCACCGAACGATCGAGAATGGTCACCCTGGCGCCCAGGCCGATCGCCATCTCCGCTGCGTTCGAACCGGCAACACCGCCGCCAACGACCAAAACATTTCCCGGTGCAACACCCGGCACGCCGCCGAGCAAGACACCGCGACCGCCGTTCGCTTTCTGCAACGCGAATGCACCGGCCTGAATTGAAAGACGCCCTGCGACTTCGCTCATCGGCGTCAGCAACGGCAGGGAGCCGTCGTCACCTGTGACGGTTTCATAAGCGATGGCGGTCACCCCCGACTTAACCAGCGCTTCCGCCTGGGCCGGATCTGCAGCGAGATGCAGATAAGTAAACAGAATCTGGTCGGGTCGTAGCATGCTGCACTCATCAAGCTGCGGCTCTTTCACTTTGACAATGAGTTCTGCCTCGGCAAATACGGCTTTGGCGGTATCAACAACTTTCGCGCCCGCCGCCTGGTAGTCAGCATCCGTCATTCCGATGCCCGAACCGGCATTCGTCTCGACGATCACTTCATGACCTTCATGTACCAGCTCGGCAACACCCGACGGCACCATGCCAACGCGGTATTCGAGCACTTTGATTTCCTTGGGAACCCCGACTTTCATAAAACGCCCCTGTAAAAGGTATGAGCTGAAACTATTCCGCAGGATACCCATGGTTTCGCGCAATTCTCTTGCTGATTCAGTGTCATTTTGCCGAAGATATGGCATATTCCTTCGTAATATGCTCATTTTTCCGCATTTTCTGTCGTGATGCTCGACAGGTTCGACAAAACCATTCTTGCAGCGTTGCAGCGTGACGGTCGCGTCAGCAACGTTCAGCTTGCGGGCCTGGTAAACCTGTCCGAATCCGCCTGCCTGCGGCGGGTGCGGGCATTGGAGGAGTCCGGCCTGATTGAACGCTATGCGGCGTTGCTCGAGCAAAAAAAGGTAGGCCTGTCCGGAACCGTGTTTGTACATATTGCGCTTCGTCGCGAAGAACAAAGCGAACTTGCGGCGTTCGAGGCCGCAGTGCAAAGCATTCCGGAGGTTATGGAGTGCTACCTGATGACCGGCGAATTCGACTACCTGCTGCGTGTGGTCATTGCTGATATGGCCGATTTTGAGCGACTGCATAACGAGTCGCTGACAAGATTGCCTGGCGTCGCGCGAGTTAACTCCAGCGTGGCAATAAGGACGGTTCGCAAAACCACTGAATTGCCGTTGTGACCCCGATATAAGCGCCGCAATCGCTGCTACAGGTATGCATCGTCCCGGCCTTTGACAAGCGCGAAAGTGACCACTAGGCTGTTCTGCTTCACAAAAAAGGACAAATCAGATGGCGTCTGCAAAAGAGGCTATTCCAACGGCGCGCAGCAGTGATGCGCTGATAGCCCGTTATACACAAATCCGCAATGCCACAGTTGGCTTGTGTGAGCATCTCGAAGCTGAAGACTATGTCGTGCAGAGCATGCCGGATGTCAGCCCGATAAAATGGCACCTGGCACATGTGACCTGGTTTTTCGAGTTCTTCGTGTTAAACCCGATGTCCAGCGGGTACAAGAGCTTCAATGAGAGTTTCAATTACGTCCTGAACTCGTACTTCTATACCGTCGGTGGCATGTACGCGCGTCCCAATCGCGGTTTGCTGACCCGACCTCTGGTCAGGGAGGTCATCGCCTACCGTAAATATGTCGACGAGGCGATTGTCGAATTTATTACTTCACGACCGGACGATGATGACCTGGCCGAAATGATCGAAATCGGCCTGAGCCACGAGCAGCAACACCAGGAACTCATCCTTGCTGATATCAAGCACGTATTTTCGGTTAACCCGAGCTGGCCGGCCGTCAACCCGGCTCTCGAGACGCCGCCTGATGGTGCCGCGCCGGCACACGAATTTGTCGGCGGCGAGTCGGGCGTCCATGAGATTGGTCACTTCGGTGACGAAGTCTCCTTTGATAACGAACTGCCGCGGCATCCCGAATTCCTGGCGGAACATCAAATGGGTTCACGGTTGATAACCAATGGTGAGTACCTCGAGTTCATGCGGGACGACGGCTACAAAGCTCCCGGCCTGTGGCTGTCCGACGGGTGGGCCATCATCAATCGGGAAAGCTGGAATCGGCCGCTTTACTGGAGCGAGGATCTCGAAGCTGAATTTACACATGGCGGCAAACGCGATCTGGATCTGCACGCACCGGTCACTCATGTCAGCTTCTACGAAGCCTCTGCATACGCGAAGTGGGCTGGTGCACGCCTGCCAACCGAGGCCGAGTGGGAAGTGGCTGCAGAAAAGCAAACGATCAGCGGAAATTTCCAGGAAAACAATTACTGGCAGCCGGTCGTCGCCAGCGACTCGCAGTTTTTCGGCGATGTGTGGGAATGGACTTCGTCTGCTTACCTTCCCTACCCCGGCTTTAAACCGTTGCCGGGCCCGCTCGGCGAATCAAACGGCAAATTCATGTCTGGACAGATGACGGTGCGCGGCGGCTCCTGCGCAACTGCCACGGACCACATGCGTGCCAGCGTTCGCAGTTTCTTTTATCCGCACCAGCGCTGGCAGTTTCTTGGCATTCGCCTCGCAAAAGACGGCAACGTTTGACATCTAATGTCTGAAGAAAAAAGACGGTCGGTACAACTGACCGAGCAGAGCGACGCCGCTGCAAGCGACCTGCAGGAAATTCTGGCGGGCCTTCGAAAAACAAAGAAGTCAATTTCGCCAAAGTTTTTCTACGACGAGCGCGGCTCAGAACTATTCGATCAGATTTGTGAGCTGCCCGAGTACTACCTGACACGCTCCGAGCTGGACATCATGCGCCACAACATCGAGGACATAGTGCAGGCCATAGGACCACAGGCAAGCCTGATCGAATTTGGCAGCGGTGCAAGCTTGAAAATCAGGATATTGCTCGGCAATCTGGAGCAGCTTGCCGCGTATGTGCCGGTAGATATATCCGGAGACTTTCTCATCAACGCGGCGCAGCGCATCCAGCAGGATTTTCCCGATGTGGAAGTGCTGCCCGTTACCGCCGACTTCTTACAGCCGTTCGATCTTCCGCAACCCAAGGTGAACCCCATGCGGAACGTTGTCTACTTTCCGGGATCGACCATCGGCAATTTCTCACCACAAGCAGCAGAAGACTTGTTGCGCGTCATGCATCAGGAGGCTGGTGAGAATGGTGCGCTCCTCATCGGAATCGACCGGCAGAAAGAACTGTCGACTCTGGAAAAGGCGTACAACGACAGCGCCGGAATTACGGCGGCGTTCAATCTGAATATCCTGCATAGGATTAACCGCGATTTTGCCGGCAACTTCGATACTACAAAATTCAGACACCGCGCCATCTATAACCAAGAGGCCGGGCGAATTGAAATGTACCTGGACAGTGAATGCCAACAGGTGGTTACTGTTGCCGGGGAGAATTTCAATTTCGGCACGAACGAGGCGACTCTAACCGAACACTCTCACAAATATACGTTGCAAGGTTTTTCCGCGATGGCGAATAACGCTGGATTTCAGATCGAGAAGGTCTGGAGCGATCCTGACGAATGGTTTTCTATTCTCTATTGCCTGAGAGACTGACGCTACTCTGGCACGAACTCTTTCGGTGCCGCCGAGCCACCGCCAAAAAAATATTTTTCCATCTCGGTCGCGAGAAACTGCCGGGCCTCTGGTTCGATCGGTGTCAGACGGTTTTCGTTTATTAGCATCGTCTGGTGACCAAGCCATCGTTGCCATGCTTCCTTGGAAACACTGTCGTAAATACGTTGGCCAAGTTCGCCGGGGTACGGCGCATAGTCGAGACCTTCGGCCTCTTCTTTCAGGATGACGCAATTGACGGTTCTGGACATGGCACTCTTCAACTTCTCAATTTATCGAGCAGTCCTGACACCGGTGCGGCAAGCCCGACTTTTGGCGGCGCTTCCAGCTGATACCAGATCTGATCTTTGGAATCCGCAACTCTACTTGATTCGCTGACAACGCGCACCGCGAGTGGATCAATATGCAGGTCGAAGTGGGTAAAACTGTGGCGTACCGTTTCCCATTGCTGCAGGTCAGTCATCTGCAGGTCGAATTTGTCCGACAGCCAGCCCGGCAGGTCTTCCTCTTCATCGAATTCGGGAAAACTCCACAGGCCTCCCCAGATTCCGGCTGCGGGTCGACGCTCAAGCAAAACCGCTTCTTCTGAATGCAACAAAATCATTTTTGTTTTTTTCAGTGGCTTCACTGTCTTTGGCCTGCGGCCCGGATAACGGGTTTCATTACCCGCTGCATGTGCCACGCAGCTATCACCCAGGGGACAGCAATCGCAGCGTGGTTTGCTGCGTGTACAAACTGTTGCACCCAGATCCATCATGGCCTGTGTGTATGCAGCAACGTCTTCAGCAGGCGTGATTGCTTCGGCAAGTTCCCAGAGCCTGGCAACCACAGTTGTCTTGCCGGGCCAGCCGTCGATAGCAAAGTGACGCGCCAATACGCGTTTTACGTTGCCATCGAGAATGGTCTGCCTTTGATTGTCGGCGAGCGCCAGTATCGCGCCTGCGGTCGAGCGGCCGATGCCAGGCAAAGCGATAACAGCATCAAACGCGAGCGGAAATTCTGCAGCATGTTCATTACAAACTATCTTCGCCGCTTTGTGCAGGTTTCTTGCGCGCGCGTAGTAGCCCAGCCCCGACCAGTGATGCAGTACATCATCAATATTCGCCTGTGCCAGTTTCCCAATATCCGGAAACGATGACATGAATCGTTCGTAGTATGGAATGACGGTCGCAACCTGGGTCTGTTGCAACATAATTTCCGAGATCCAAACCCGGTAGGGAGTCTGGTCAATCTGCCAGGGGAGGTCTTTGCGACCGTGGATCGCATACCAGTTGACTACTTGCTGCGGATTGAAATTTTCGTCTATGCTATTGGTCACCGGCCGAGTGTACGACTTTT
>JBLHLN010000173.1:0-5470 GCA_047620565.1 Woeseiaceae bacterium | reverse complement strand
GCAATATCAAACCAACGGCGCTGGTCAGAGGTCGGCGGTCCCAGACACGCCTGCCGGATGAAGTCAGTTGCGTATCCACTATACGTAGCGCCGCCATCCAGCATTACCACGTCTCCACAGCACAAAGCATGATCACTGGCCAGGGAATTGACCATCTTGGGACGTCCAGGAAAACTAGATACATTCATCATGCTCGGGCGAGAACTTAATTCCGCACCCTCCTGGAACATTTTTGATCCCAAATTTGCAGCGAGTTGCTTTTCTGTCATGCCGACGTGAAGAGACGAGAATCCCTCTTTCACAGCGAGTTGCGAGATCTCGCAGGCCCTACGAATATTATCGATCTCTAGCGGAGACTTAATCATGCGTACGGTTTGTATCAATGGAGTTGCACTTTCGATATTCGCTTTTGGGAGCCCCGCATACAGTAGCGCTATGTCTTCTTGCGTCATTCCAACTCGCTGGCCAAAGCCAAGTTCCATTCCCAGGCGCCCGCTCTGGAGTCCTTTGTCTTGCAACGCCTTGATTGCATATGGCACAACATTCTCCTGATCGGGATAGATAACTCGATCGGGTACCCAGGAGGTGCCGAAGGCGTTTCCGGATTCTTGGCCGGGAACTAGGATCGTGGGGCCTAACTTAGGATCGCGGGGCAAAACGAGAATTAACGAACGAAAGCGAGATTCCCACAGAATTGAGAGATAGCCTGCAAAATAGCGGACATTGATTTCGTGAGTGAGGATAAGCGCATCAAATCCGGATTCTTCCATCAGGCGAATCGCACGGGCATAACGACGCTTATATTCTGAGACGGGAAATTCTGCGAATTTGGGATCGTCAGCGCGGATACTGTATGTCGATGCATCGACGCCGTTCAAGCTACCAAGCATGCCGTTAAAATCTGGGTTATTTTTCATCGCTAGTCCCTCAGTTTCTCGTTCGCAAGCAGCATATATCCAATTTCAATTAGTTGGCAAATATAGGCCCAACTCTCCATTAGATAATCGCTACGCCTTTTCTATTTTCTACCTCAGTGTTGACGCTGTAAAATATTATTTTAATTGCCAGAGCATAGTTTTTTTTGATGTTGTATTTGGGATCATTAGTGTTTATGCACTCAGCTCTTTGCTTAGGCGAGCCATGAAGGTTTCGCATGATTCTAATTGTTTTGCATGAATGAATTCATCTGGTTTGTGCCCTTGGTCCATACTGCCGGGGCCACAGACAACGGTTGCGATACCTAAAAGGTTGCTGAATAGACCGCCTTCAGTACCAAAACTAATTTTGGCTTCGGCGGTTGATTGAGCCAAATTGCGAACGAATGCAACAACGTCTGCATCATCTGCAGTACTAAGCCCCGGATAATCACTCGTGATTTCCATTTTTATATTGCAGCTGCTATCAATTGCCTGCATCTCCGCCGCCAAACCATCTGCGTAAGCGCTAAACTGATCAAGCAGATAACGTGGGTCTTCCTCCGCTATGTTGCGGATCTCGAACTGGAAGCTACAGTGATTAGGAACGATATTAAGAGCGGTACCACCTTGCACCGTACCGGTGTGAACGGTGCTATATGGGGTTTCATAATTGTCGTCAAAAGGGCCGTTTAGCCGTTTTGTTTGGGCCAGGTTTTCTAACCATACGATCAGGCGTGCAGCGTAATTAACAGCGTTAACTCCCAGGGGAGCCATGCCGGAATGACATTCTTTCCCATGAACCGTAACCCGTGCGGCCAGTTTGCCTTTATGGGCTGTCACAACCTTCATTGAGGTAGGTTCACCAATAATGCAGATCGCTGGCTTAACAGGATGATCTTGCATCGTTTGGATCAGTCTGCGGACGCCTACACAACCTATCTCTTCATCGTAGGAGAAGGCCAGATGGATGGGTGTATGCAATACCTTGTTTACTATTTCCGGGACGCTTGCGAGGACAACTGCAATAAACCCTTTCATATCGCTGGTGCCTCGTCCGTAGTAGCGTCCTTCTTGCTCGCTCAGCTGATAGGGGGGCTTACTCCAGTTTTGGCCTTTGACTGGAACAGTGTCCGTATGACCGGACAGCATTACGCCTGCTTTTTCCTCGGGGCCAATTGTGGCGTACAGGTTGGCTTTTTTTTCTTCTTGATCGGAAATGAGCTGACTGGCTACACCATGATCCTCTAGATAACTCTGCACATATTTCATCAGCGCCAGATTCGAATTGCAGCTTGTGGTATCGAATCCGATCAGGCGATCAAGAATTTCGATTGTAAGTGGCTGGGCCATATGACCTCCTGTAACTGACTGATTTATATTTCTTGTTCAGCCAGAGATATAATCTATTCATCACCGGGAACACCATATGACTCTGCGTTGGCAGGATCTTTGGCTCGGTTGATATAGGCATCCATTTGCGGCCGGTAATTACTCCATACCTTTCGTAATTCGCTGATTGGTTCTATATGCCAGTCAACGCGTAAATCGACGACTGGCCAGGCGGGTCCAGCCGCCACTAGTAGTCCTGCAGACTGGACCGTACCGAGTTCGCCACCTGAGGTAAGCCCGGCTTCCAATGCTATGAGTAGTCGCTCCGCTAAATGACCGCTACGATTTTCAAAGCTCTTAATCATTGCTTCTGGAACGCCGCCGTTATCCAGCAGGTTGCCTAAAGCGATACAGTTTTTACCCTGTGCGGTGGCATAGGTTCCCAGTGCGTGCTTACCGCTGAAGGTGGTCCCTTCGCCGACCAGATTGAGCACACCTATCTGACGCCACTGAATATCGGTATCTTCAATTGCCAGCGCCTTGAGAATATTGGGGGGGGAGGTCTGATCACTCATCAGGTCCAGCGCCAGCGGGCCCAGGTCTGGATTAGTGACATTTTGCGTTAAGGCAACGCCGATACCGCTGCGCACGAAGGCGCAGCGACTGGCAACACAAATGCTGGAAGAGGCAATAGCGGAGCCAACCATTCCCGTGTCGGGGCAGACTCCTGCTATTGAGAACGTCACGGCTTACTCTTCACCCGGAATAACGGCGATAACATCGATCTCCATCAGCCATTCCGGTTGAGCCAGTGCCTGAACGACGATGCCCGTAGAGATTGGAAATACCCCTTTCATCCACTTACCCGTTTCCCGATATACCGCCTCGCGGAAGCGTGGATCGGTAATGTAGGTCGTCGTTTTTACGATGTGGCTCATATCTGAGCCGGCCTCTTCCAGCAACTGCTTGACGTTTTTCATTGCCTGCTTGGTCTGGGCTGTGGGATCGCCCAGACCGAGCAGATTACCGTCGAAGTCGGTGCCGACCTGGCCCCGGACATAAACAGTATTGCCTGCTCGTACGGCCTGGCAGAGGTCGTTATCCAAACTCTGATCTGGATAAGTCTCTTTGGTATTGAACATGCGAATTCGAGTATGAGTGGGCGTCAACTTGCTCTCAATATATTGATGTACTAACGCGTCAATATACGGGATACGGGATCTTCTCGTTCCTTTGAATCAGTCTGCGGTTTCTGTCGGCATTCCGAGGGGTTGCGATAGGCAATGTATTTGCGCTGCGTGGCGATATGATCGGCAATGTGTTTGGCGTCATGCCAGACGCCCCAGATGAAGCTGGAGGCACGATTCGACAGCCACGGCAGACCTACGAAATAAATGCCAGGCTCAGTCGATACGCCACGCTGATGCTGCGGATTGCCGTTCTCGTCAAAGGCGTTGTCGACATTTAGCCAGCTAAATTCAGACGTGTAGCCGGTTGCCCAGATGATCGAGGTAACGCCGGCCTCAGCCAGGTCGAGCTCAAGAATGGGATTGGTTACACATTCTGGATCTGGGAGGATAATGCGGGCTTCAGGCTCTTCAGGAAGGTCGAGACCATTGCGGGCGATATAGGCGTCAGCCGCATCCAACAACTCCAAATAGTTGTTATCGCCGCGAGTAATGTTTTCGACAAGATCCGATTCGAAAGTCACCGTACCGTTATTGAATGATTTCGTCAGACCAACGAGAGCGATCCCCCGATTGGCAAGGGCTCGAAAGTCAATCGAATGGCCGCAGTTAGCACCGCTCACCGCAATCGTTATATGTTCGGTACCGGGCATCATACTTTCGCGATTCCACTCGCCTAGAACGCCCAGCCACCAGCAATAGTCGCGGTTGCGATAAGTACGAGGAGGGCGATCGTGCGGGCCTACGGAAAGGTAAACCTTTTTGCCGGTACTCTGCAGCTCCTCCGTAATCTGTACGCCCGAAGACCCTGCGCCAACCACTAGTACAGCACCCTCGGACAGTTGTTCAGGATTGTAGTAGTCAGCAGCGTGGATCTGCACGATTTTTTCGTCAACAGGAGCGATCGGCGGGATAATGGGGCGCTGAAAAGGCCCGTTTGCTGCAACCACGTGTTTAGCTTCGATTACGCCCTCAGAGGTTTCAATAGTGAAGCCGGGGCGGCCAGCATTGCGTTCTACCTTCTTCACTTCGACGCCGGTGCGAATAGGGGCGTTGATTTGTTTGGCATAGGCTTCGAAATAAACCGCAACTCGCTCTTTCGGGGCAAAGGCATCGGGATCGAGATCGTCAAATTCCAGGCCCGGAAAGCGATCATGCCAGGCCGGTCCATTGGCAACCAGAGAATCCCACCGTTCCGTACGCCAGCTTTCAGCAATACGGGCGCGTTCCAGAACAACGTGGGGCACGCCGAGGTTACTCAAGTGTTCGCTCATGGCCACGCCGGCCTGACCGGCGCCAACGACTAGCGTATCTGTTTCCTCAACCGCCATGCTCTTGCCCTGGTCCGGATGTTCAGTCAATGTAAAAGGAGGCAGCAGAAGTCTTATCAAGATGCCAACCGACAACGTTGAGTGAGTCTAGTCCGAATTTCAGCGCCGTTAAAATACAAATAATTTTGCATCGGCATCAGGAAATTCTATTTAGATTGATTTTGTAAAACGGATCGCCTGAACGGCGCTCATGGTCAGGCTTCTATTTCAATCCATGTCGTCTTGAGCTGTGTGAACTTGTCGAATGCATGAATGGATAAATCACGACCAATACCGGACTGTTTAAAACCGCCGAATGGCGTCATCGGACTCAGCGCGTCGACGGTGTTGACCGACACAGTGCCAGCTTTCAGTTTCCGAGCCACTCTGTGCGCACGATTCAGGTTATCTGTCCAAAGCGCTGCAGCAAGTCCAAAAGGCGTGTCGTTCGCGATCTGAATCGCTTCCTCTTCGGTATCGAAGCCGATAACACAAAGTACCGGACCAAATATTTCCTCGCGTGCGACTGTCATGCTGTTATCAACGCCGTCAAATATCGTCGGCTCAATAAAAAGGTTAGAGTCATTCATCTGCTTTCTGTTGCCGCCGAATTTCAAGATTGCACCTTCTTCAATACCTTTCTTGATGTAGCCTGCAATCTTGTCGGCTTGTTGCGCGTTGACAATCGGGCCCATGGTGGTAGCTGGATTCAGCGGGTCGCCAATGT
>JBLHLN010000172.1:0-5508 GCA_047620565.1 Woeseiaceae bacterium | reverse complement strand
TAATACGTTGCGACTATGGAGGACGAATAGCGGCGAACCGTTGCCGACTATCGTCGACATCGCAGGAGCGTCGGTTTCTCATATCAATTTCTCACCAGATGCCCGGTTCGTTGGATTAATAAGCGGCAGTCGAGTTGCTGTGATCGACGTTGCTGACGGTAGTATCGTCGCCGACCATGATTCGGGCCAAACGTACAGCGGGCTGACGTTTGCGGCGGAAAATCAACTGTACCTGGGTACTGAAAACGGCAGGTTGCAGCTCCTCAGCCGTGGTGATGACAATAACTGGCACATGCAGCAGATCTGGCAGGGCGCCGAAGGCATTCGAGCGTTACGTGCATCGCCAAGAGGTAAGCTTTTGATTCTGATTGATCAGAATAATCTCGCTAGCCAGTTCTTTCTTGCCGAAGGCAGGATTGGCGACGGGACTTTGCAATTAGCCGCAGATGTACAAGAGATCGTATTCGACAAGAACGGCACACACGCCTATTTCAGGACGTCGCGCTGGGTGCATCGAGCAGGCTCATCGATCTCAGGTTTGACCTGGATGGATGCGTTCTTTGTACCACGTTCCCTGAACGGTGCCGGCATTGTGCACGGTAATGGTGTGTCGCCGTCGAGCGCTGGCCGCAGGATGTATCTTCCCGTAGCCCGGAACGGCTATGTAGAGTTTGTCGAACTGAGCAGCAAGGGGTCCGGCGCCGCAGCGCTTTTCGGCAACAAGCAGGAATTGCTTCAGGAATGGCGCGATCGAGTTAGCGCGACTCCCCGCGAAGGGTCCTGACCAGTAACTCCAGGCGTTCTGCGGTGACGTCTGCTGGAGCAACAGGTTCACCGAAGATAATGGGTACGCGCGCAAACAACCGTCCTGGAATCTTACGAATGCCACCGTGTTTTCGACGGCTAAACCAGCTTCCCCACAAGCGACCAAGTGCGACCGGAATTACAGGAACCGGGCGCCGTTCAATAATTTTTTCTATGCCAGGTCTGAAGCGCTGAACCTCGCCGTCGGTAGTTAAGCCGCCCTCGGGGAAAATACAAACGATATTACCAGCGGCGAGTTCGGCGTCGACTTTCTCGAAAGCAGCATTCATCAACTCCTCATCCTCGGCTCTGGATGCGATCGGTATTGCTTTCGCATTGCGAAAAATGAAACTGAGAAAGGGCATCTTGAATATCTTGAAATGCATGACGAACCGCATCGGGCGTGCAACAGATCCACCGAGAATAATGGGGTCAATAAAACTCACGTGGTTGCATACGACAACGGCCGGACCTTTGCGCGGAATATTCTCGAGCCCAACCGGACGAATCCTGTAGACGACATTTATGATTAACCAGGCCACGAAGCGCATAAGGAATTCGGGCAGCAAAGAATAAATATAAACTGCGACAACGGCGTTCATTATAGCGATGAAAATAAACAGCTCGGGTATCGAATAGCCTGACTTCAAAATGATTATGCTGATAACTGCGGCAGCAACCATCAGTAGGGAATTGATGATGTTATTAGCCGCAATGATGCGTGACAGGTGTTTTCGATCGGAGCGTTTTTGAATGAGCGCGTATAGCGGAACGCTATAGAAACCGCCGAACGCGCCCAGCATCGCGAGGTCGATAAGAATATGCCAACTGCTGGCGCGGCCGAGAAACTCGCTGACTGATGTAACGGCAGTCACAGCCGTTTCCGGTTGTGCGAAATAAAGGTCAATCAGGAACAGGCTCATACCAATAGAGCCGAACGGCACGAGTCCAAGCTCGATTCGGTGTCCTGACATTCGTTCGCAGAGCAACGAGCCGATTCCCACGCCAACTGCGAACGCCACCAGTAGCGAAGTGGCTACAGACTGATTGCCATTGAGAATGTCGGCCGTATAAGCGGGCATCTGTA
Source organism: Woeseiaceae bacterium (assembly GCA_047620565.1). Classification (GTDB taxonomy): domain Bacteria; phylum Pseudomonadota; class Gammaproteobacteria; order Steroidobacterales; family Woeseiaceae; genus SZUA-117. The sequence continues at coordinate 3,617 of JBLHLN010000172.1, read as the reverse complement.
TGGTCAGCGCAGACCCGAAAAACCAAAACCAGGAGATTCCGAGTATGGAAAGAAACACGCTTTTTTCTTCGCGGGCAAATCTGACGATGTGCCAGGTTTCTTTCCAGGCGTTCCAGTTGATCCTGAGTTCCGGATCAACCGCTTCTGTCTTCGGTATTTGCCGGCTGACGAGATATCCAACGCATGCGGCCGCGACAAGGATTACGGCCAGTAAACTTTGGTGATCTGCCCCGGGATCGATTGCCTCGCCGCCGACGATCAAGCCAACGATGATCGCGACGTAGGTTCCGGACTCCACTAATGCGTTGCCACCAATCAACTCGTCGGTGTGTAATTTCTGCGGCAGATAGGCATATTTGACCGGTCCGAAAAGTGTTGATTGGCAGCCCATCAGAAACAGGACGAATAGCAATAATGTGTACTGCCGCGATAGCAGGGCGACTGCGGCGAGGGACATCAGGCCGATCTCGAGTAACTTTATGCGTCGCATCAGCATTGATTTTTCGTACTTGTCCGCCAACTGCCCAGCGGTAGCGGAAAACAGGAAAAATGGCAGGATGAACAGAAATGCGGCGACGTTCGCGAGTACGGTGTGGTCCATCCCCATGATCCGCACGCCTTGAAATGTGATCAGGATCACAAGTCCGTTTCGAAAAATATTGTCGTTTAGTGCTCCAAAAAACTGTGTTCCAAAGAAAGGAGCGAAGCGACGCTGGCTAAGTAGCGAAAACTGGCTGGATTCTGACAATTAGTCGTCCTTGCGGGTCAGCGACGCGCCACTATAGCGCGAAAAGCTCGAATTTCAGGTCAAAACTGCGAACTCGCGTCGATATCGGGAAACGACATCTTTGCTAATATAGCCCATGCAGAATTACGAATTTAACGGCGAACGCCAATTGGCACTGATATTTGACCCATGAGAATAGTAAACATACATCTGGCACTGATTTTCAGCGGCTTTGGTCTATTGGCCGGTTGTGAAGGAGAGCCGCGGCCACGATCCACAGCGGAATTCCTTGAGAATCCCATAATGCTGGAAGCGGCAATGGTGCGTTGTTCTCAAGACCGCAAGGCGACCCGCTATGACGCTGAATGTGTTAACGCACGTCAGGCGGTCGGGCAGATCGAAGTAAAGGAAGAAGAGGCTCGCCAGGCAGATTTTGATGTGCGTTCCCAGAGCAAACGTCAGGCGTTGCGAAGGACTCAGGAAGCAGCCGCGCAGGCACGCCGAAGAGCGGCCGAAGCAGAGCGATTGAGAATTGAAGCGGAATATCTGGCGCAATTTGGCGTGCCCCCACCGCGCGAAGATCAAACTCCGGGATCAGACGCCGATGTCGGTAACTTGCCCACAGCGGTAGTTCCAGAGAGTGTGCAGCCAGCGGAATTATCGTCTGGCTCCGGTGATGCATTGCTTGCGACCGATGGCGGAAATGCGTCCGGTGTTTCTGTTGAGCCGGAAGGTGAAGCTCCTGCGACTGACCTGGAATCGATCCGTGATGAATTGCAACGACGTAATGAAGAGGGCGACAACTAGTCCTTCGTCACCGGCATTGATCGCACGTGTAAGTCCCGTTGCGGAAATGGAATTTCAATCTTGTTCTTGTTCAGTGCTTTGTAAATAGAGCAGTTGAGCTCGTGCTTCACGCGCCCACGATCAGCCGGCCTCGCGATCCAGCCCATCAGCTCAAAATTCAGACTGGATTCTCCGAACAAACGGAATCGTACACGCGGCTCGGGGTTTGTCAGAACATTCGGGTTATCAGCGGCAACACCAGCCAAAACCTCAATAACCTGGTCAATATCGCTTCCGTATGCAACGCCAACAGCCACACGGATTCGGTGCTGTGATGGTGGCCCGCCGGCTTCGTTAATGATTTTTCCGTTACCAATTATGCCGTTGGGAATCGTAATTTCCACGTCATCACGGGTCAAAATACGCGTGCTACGCAGACCGATGTCAGTAACGACACCGCGTTCCCCGGATTCGAGAATGATGAAGTCGCCCGTCTTGTAAGGAGCATCCATTATGATCGAAACGCCTGCGAAGAGGTTTGAAAGCGTATCTTTGGCGGCGAAACTGAGCGCTAAACCAACGATACCGGCTGACGCGAGCCAGGCCGTAACGTCGATGTTCCAGGCAAGAAAAAGAAAATAGACTGTTAGTGCGACAGCGACAATTTTCATCACGTTATACAGCAGCGATAACATTCCCGTTTGCACAATCTTGCGACGTCTTGTTTTGGATATCGCATTGACGACCAACGCCATCAATTGCATCAGGGTGCTGTACCAGACGAAAATTGCGATGGTTTTCAGGATGCCGAGCGTAAGAAAAGTCGTGAATTCAGGCAGACCGATACGACGTGTGCCGAGCGACAAACCCAACAGTACAAACGACATGAACACGGGTTGATGGACCAGATCGACTATCTGATTATCAAAGTCATTTGATGATTTGCGGGCGAAGCGCCCGATGATCCTGGAAATAATCCAGTCGGCGATCTTCCCTGCGACAATGAAGACAACGGCAATGATTGCCGCCTGCAGGTATACATTTGGCCCAATGAGCTCAACGAGTTTCTGAATTCGTTCAATAAGATCAGTCATTGTTATGCGGTTTGCTATTTTGTGGAATTAGTAACCGGGATCGTACTCGTCATCCGCTGCGTCCGCTTCCGGCATGCCGAAGGTGCGAACTTCTGGCTTTTCTTCATCGGCCGTCTCAGGGCCGCCGGTGGTCATGCCTGGCTGCGTTGGCAGGCGGGCGGTCTGCGCTGTCAAAATCTGCACGAATGTATTCGCGACGTCCGGCGCAATATTGGGTGAGCTCACAAAAATCCGTTCCGGCGTCATGCTGCTGGAACTATAGAAAGCGGCGTTCGCCTTGCGATCCATGGTCACACCAGCGCCTTCGAGCGCGACACCGGCGAATAGTCCGCGGTTGCGCGAATAGGAATAGACTTCTGCCTTGAACTCGATGTCGGTTGCGATACTGGTCTGCCGACCGAGTGGTCCTGCCGCGACAGATGCATCTGCACCCAAAGTCAGTCTTCCGTTTTCAATGCCATCGACACCCTTGCGTGTCTTAAACACTAATATGATGTCTGTAGACTGCACACCAGCCTGCCAACCAACGCTGCCGCCAGTCAATGTAATGAAGGCGGGGTTGCTCCACGAATTGTCGTCCTGTCGCACAACGATAATTCCCTTGCCTCGTCTTGCTCCCAGACCGAATGCTGCTTTGTAGACATTGGGGATTACGGCAACCGCATATGCTCGTGATAGCAACGCAGGTGGCACGGTTTTTTCAGGGATTCTGAGAAGTTGTTCGAGAACATCGGCAGCATCTCCTACACGCTTTTCTTCACGGGAGGCTGCATCGGCAGTGCTCGTAAGCAGCATGGTGATCAATGTCGTGGCTGCTAGATAGGCTCTTGAATTCATGATTGCTTTGATGTCTGGTTCGCTCTGGAGTTCAATAATACGCCAGCTGCGAAGTTCGGGCACTATCGATGTACGAGAATGGGTGGAAGTGGATAATTCAGTGTCGCGCAGACCGCGCGTATCAATTCTGCTTCCGCGATCGATAGCTTACCGTCATGTGCTGCGGTCGCACT
>JBLHLN010000171.1:0-5520 GCA_047620565.1 Woeseiaceae bacterium | reverse complement strand
CGGGCATATCGACTGTTGTCTCGAACTCCCAGCTTGAGACATCGTCCCCGGGTGTCCATTCTTTCACGACGTCCCCGTTCACGAGAACCTCGACCCTATCCAGCGGCGCTATCGATTTCACATCAATTTTGACATTCAGCGACGTCGGATCAGCGGATTTCACGCGAATTTCATCACCCGGTTGCTTGCCATTCACGTTCAGAAATAACAGCGGTCCGCTGCTCGCAAAAGTCCTGCCGTCACGCACCGCAGATAACCAGTCATCGAAACTAAAATTACCGTCCATTGGAATATGTGCGTATGTACGTGCCGCACCTCCCGAGGGATCGAACCAAACATCGGAAAAATTATCTGTACCGCCAGTTGCCGCGATACGAATTCCACTATTCAGAATTTTGTTATAAATTCTCGCGGAGTCCGTTTCCTGCGATGCGATTGAGACGACATCATAGAAATCGCCTTTGCCCAACGCGGCAATGACCGGAATTGCTGCAGTAGCGGCATCCGATGGCGTTTCCACAATTCTGTTGTAGGGATGAACGAATCCGGCAATAGCCCCTTGTGAATGTGCGCTGTCGATGTGCCTGACACCCAATATGTCGCTGGCGAATGCTGTATTTGGCGCTCCACCAACCAGCGGCATGATGAACTGGTTCACGCCCACCAGTCCTATGTGGCCGAATGCCCCGCGAAACTCCTGCGAATAACGAAGAATGGTTGACTCATTGGACAGCTCACTTGGCGCGCCGGTCAGATCGTCCCAGCGACCCATGATCTTGCTTCCATCCATGTGAATTAACGCATTCGCGACACCCAGGTCGTCCGCATAAAGCTGTTGAAAAAAATCATCATGGCTTATGCCGAATCGCCCTTCGTGCAAATCATGAACGTGCATGTCTCCTGAATACCATCCTCGTGCACGAGGATCATCAATTCGGCGAAGTTGCAGTTCTACGTCAATTGTTTCACCTTCACTAACGTCGACGCTGACCATCGCAGGCAGGTATTCGAAGCCGCGCATGGCTTCCACACTTGTGCTGCCTGCGGGAACTTCTATCTCGAAAACGCCGTCAGTGTGCTGGTAGTGAGTGCGCGTTGCAGGGACCATTCGATGGAAGCCATTTTCCTGGGTAAAAGAACGGCCATCGCTTGCCTTCAGCATGACGCGAGCCGGAATTGTGTTCCCGCCATCGTCTAAAATTCGCCCGCGAATTATTCCTGTAGCAAAGCGGGGTTTTCTTGCATCTATGGAAACGGGTCGCCAGCCGTTCTTCGCTCCGCCGGCAGAAGACATCGTATACAGGGCTGTTGGTCCATCGTGATTTGACACGAATGCGATCCGCTTCCCATCCGGACTTACCGCCGGGTCGAATTCACCTGCCGGCTCTTCGGTCAGTCGAATTCGGTTACCACCGTTTGCAGGAACGATCGCAATGTCGGTCGAACCCGTTGCGTCGCTCACGTAGGTTAGCGTCTTTCCATCGGGTGACCAGTGTGGCTTCAGTCGATAGCTGGACTCTTCATAATGCACCAGCTGCGACTCACCTTTCGCAAGTTGCTTTACCCATATACCACCAGAGCCATTGCGATCTTCCACTGGCGCCACATAGGCGAGTGATTTGCCATCCGCCGAAACTGCTGGTTGATATTGGTTGCCTTTGCCCCCGACGACTTCCGTAATCTGACGAGTGGACAAGTCCATCTCTAATATGTCCAGCGTCCCATTGCGGCTGCTGACGAAATATAAACTACTCCCATCGGCGCTCCAGTCGGGCGCAAAATCCAGCTCTGGATTTGTCGTCAGTCGTTCAACCACGCCGCCCTCCGCGGCGACGATTCCGATCTCCAGGTTGCCGTCGAAATTCATGGTCAACGCAACCTGGCTACCGTCCGGGCTGTATGCCGGCTCTGAGTGATAAGCCGGACCCTGAGTCAATGCAACGGCCTCGCCGCCTTCGACGGGAATTTTCCAGATGTCTCCGCGCGCAGCGTAAACGAGAAATTCGTTGTTGGGACTCCAGTCCGGATCAAGTGGGCCCGTGGATACAGCAGGCAATAAATGAAAATCTACTCTTGTCTGAGCTGATGCCTGAAAGCTGGCGAACAAAATGCAGACGACCAATAATCCGACAGCAAGATTTTTTCCGTTCATAGTGCAGTCCCGTTGGTATTCATTCGCGCTAACTCTTCATGGGCAGCAGGCACGGAAAAGCCTTCCCGTTCGTCATCCCACGCAACGGACGAGATTTTCCACCCTGCTTCAGTCTTGATCAGTTGGATTGACTTCATGCCTTTTGACGTAAATTTCTGACCGGATAGAACTCCGGATTTTGTATATACGCACAGACGTTGCGCTACGCTGCCGACAATATCGGTTCGCTCCCAGACTTCTTCTTCTGAAAAATTCTGCAGGTCCCCACCATTCAGAAGTTCACGTCTGGGCGCAATGAATTCGGCAAGATTACAAACTGCCGGAGACTCCCCACAGGTTTTTACGATCACGCCTCCCGGCAAGAAGATATTAGCGAGGTCCTCGAGGTCCACGATTTTTCCATCCACGTTGGTAAATGCTGAAAAGAATCTATTCACGACGAGGTCAATAGCCGATTTGTCGACATCGTAAAATTCATTCATCTGTATTGCTTTCGGTACTCCGTCCAGGTTTCGAACTATCCAGCAGGCGGACACTCTCGCAGAACCATTTCTTCATACAATTTACGTATCCGTTTAACCATTTTTCCTGGCTGTCCTTCGCCAATTGATCGGCCGTCAATTTCAACCACCGGAACCTGCGCTCCGAACGACCCGGTAACAAAGGCTTCATCCGCACAATACGTATCATGCAGTGAGAAATTTTTCTGGTAAACCGGAATACCATTTTCTTCGCAGAGTTCAATCACCTTTGCACGTGTAATGCCGGGCATGCAGTAGTCGCCAGTTGAGGTCCACACATCTCCTTTCTTAACAATGAAAAAATTGACGGAGTTTCCTGTGTTAACAAAGCCGTGCGGATCGAGCATTAATGCCTCGTCGTAGCCTGCTTTAAGTGCCTGAATCATCGCGGTAATGCAGTTAAGTTTACTGTGCGAATTCAGCTTCGGATCCTGCACGGTAGAGATTCCGCGGGGGACATGTACCGTGAACATCCGAATGCCTTGACGATAAGGTTCCGGGCTTGCCTCCTTATGTTCGGCGATAACTACTATGGTCGATCCGAATATGGATAGCCTGGGATCCTGAAATGGTGTCTTCTTAGGCCCCCGGGTGACCATGAGCCTTACATGCACACCGTCAATCATGTTGTTTGCGGCAACCGTCTCTGCCAATGCGGCCGAAATCTCCTGATGGGTCTTGCCAATATTCAAATCGATCGATTTTGCGCCGTGAAAAAGTCTTTCTATATGTAGTTCTTCGAAAAGAAACTTACCATTGTGTAAGCGCAGGCCTTCCCACACGCCATCTCCCAGCATAAAACCACTATCGTAGACCGACACCTTGGCATCCTCTCTCTTAAATAGCTCGCCGTTGATGTAAATCAGGATGGATTTGTTGCGATCGTCCTCAATCGACGAATGAACACCGTGATTTGAATGAGTTTCAGAGTTTTGCATGAGGTGAATTCCAGATGAGAACTGATACTGATCTGCCGTGTCCTTGTATATTTTCCTACGAAACGTATATACGGTGAATATGTATAAAATACAAATCAGAAGTTGTGCCGTCTGAATTGGGAGGCACTAAATTAGAAATGATGCATTTGCTGGCCAATTTTCCGGCATCGCAATTACATATGGGGAAAGAATGAAGACGTCGAATCATCGCGAACCATCCGCCGTTATGGCTTTGATTCCGATTATTCTTACGATGTCTATCCTGATGTATCACATATTTGCCAATGGCGGAGGTCCGCACATTCCGTTGATTCTTGGTATTTTCATCACTGCGATATTCGGGCTTGCTCACAATTACAGTTGGGCGGAAATGCAGGATGGAATCGTTTCGAATGTCGCAATATCGATTCCTGTTCTCGGCATCATGTTGGCGGTGGGAATGACAATCAGCACCTGGATTTTGTGCGGGACTGTGCCTTTCCTAACCGTTTTCGGCCTGACGTTTCTCGCTCCCGCAACATTCCTGCCGGTTACCTGCATCATCTGCGCAATAGTTTCCGTGGCGACAGGGACGTCTTGGGGAACCGTGGGCACAATAGGTCTCGCCCTGTTAGGAATTGGCGAGGGCATGGGTATACCAATGCAATTTACTGCCGGTGCAGTGGTGTCCGGAGCATGGTTCGGTGACAAAATATCACCGTTATCCGATACAACGAATTTCACAGCGGCAATTGTCGGCGTTGACCTGTACGCGCATATTCGCAACATGCTACCAAGTACCGTGCCATCAATGATCCTCGCCCTTATTTTGTATTCGATCATTGGATACAAGTTTGGCGACAGTCTCATTCAGAGCGGCGACATGACATTGATTGTCGATATTATCAAGGAGTCATTTTCGCTGAATCTATTGGTGTTGCTGCCCCCGGTCGTTGTTTTGGCCACTGTTATCAGGAAAATTCCAGCATTGCCCGGCATTTTTCTTGGTGTTGTCGCAGCGGGCATCGTCGCCATGGTTTTGCAGGATGCGTCTCTCGGTGATGTATTGGGCACGATGATGAACGGCTATATTGGCAACACCGGCAACGATCAATTGGACACACTGCTCTCGAAAGGTGGGGTCATGTCGATGATGTGGGTTGTCTCATTGATCATGATTGCCATGGCGTTTGGCGGTGTTTTGGAAAAGACCAAATGCCTGGAAGTTATTCTTCGTGCAATTCTCGGCAAATTGTCGACCCGCGCGTCGTTGATTGCGGGGTCGCTGCTTTCCGCGATCGGTTTTAATCTTTGTAGCAATGCGTTTATCGCCTATACGGTGCCAGGTCGAATGTTCGCACCAGCCTTTCGTGGCATGGGATTATCAACGGCAAATCTGTCTCGCGCTTTGGAAGATGGGGCAACGATGAGCGCGCCGTTAATTCCCTGGAACTCCGGCGCTGTATACGTCAGCAGCACCCTGGGGTTACCAACTCTCGTATACGCGCCCTTTGCTTTTGCCAATTGGCTTGCGCCACTGTTTGATCTGCTGTGGGGTTGGACCGGGTACTTTGTGCCGAATGCTACGGATGCCGAAATCCGAAATTGGGCCAGTCGTGGCGATGGAATCCTTGTGGATGGTCGCATCGCAGACGCGACCATACCGTTAGACAGAACGACCGCCGAAAAATAGCAATTTTTGTGTGCAACAAGATTGCTTGAAACCGTAGCTCAGTAACCTGCCGTGTGGCCGGCTCGCCGCGGGTCAGCCACGCCAGTTAACTCTCCGCTTTCAGCATCTCGGGAAATAAGCTGAATTGATCCCATATGCCAGTTGTAGGGTGCACTAAGCTGAATCTGTACACCGCGAGCACGTAGTCCATCAAGCACGTCCTGGGAAAATCTTGATTCAACTTGCAGTTTCTCGTAG
>JBLHLN010000170.1:0-5526 GCA_047620565.1 Woeseiaceae bacterium | reverse complement strand
CGCGATGTGCGATCCTTCGGGGTGCTTTTTATGGCTTCTCGGTGGAAGCGAAAACCCGTAGCGTTCCGTCCCTGCCTTCCAATTGCGTTGACGTTTTTGTTATTTTTATATCGGGTACACGCTCTATTTTTACGCAATTTTTTTAACGAAAATAAATCCAAAAGTAAAGTCAGCAATGGGAGTGAGTTCTTTAATCATTCCGAAAAACACGCAATTGCTCGGTTTCTTTGCGAATCGCATTGTCAAGATAACCAGCTCTTGATTTTCTTTCGCGCAAAAAAGTAGAACCACCTTCAACTCAATATGGAAAATTTCTAGCCAACCCGGCGCTTCCTCTTTTGTTTTTTGCGGGCGTGACAAGCGCCCTAATCACGATAATCCCAGAACGGTTTTTGGGGGGTGGCATGCCCTCCGGATGGGACCCATATCGACAGCAACTGCCGAATTATTGAGGTCGATGCCCTGGTGGGCTGGTGTCAGGCTAACCAGATGCAGGAATTACTCGGAGCGAGCAGGCCGCCTGATTAGGAAATGGTTGATCTGATTGAGGCGGCGTTCTTGGAGGGTCAAATTGATGGGGGGGAGGGCAGATCTAGCCTACTACTGGTTGATGAGTCAGCGTTTGACAGCCGTTTAACCACCCTGAAATTTCAACCTGAAAATGGATTTGTCCCAAATTTATCCCACGAGATACTCAAAGAGATACAACGGGACACGAAAGCAGGCAAGGTAAGTTATTGATCTTATTGGTTTCCGTTTGTGGGGTTTTGTCTGAATTTGCGCAAAACTAGAACTTAAAATCCGCTGTCCGAAAGGACGTGCCGGTTCGAGTCCGGCTCTGGGCACCAGTACAAAATGCGTTGCGTGCATTTTCAAGAATTGACTGCGGTATTTTTCAATCGGGGAAGCATCGCAGAAGCGATGACAGAACCGGTAGTATCTGTCGCCTGCTGTCGTCCATGTCCTCGACGACTGTTAACCAGGTCACATATTTCTATATAATCCAATCAATTAGTGGATATTCTTCGTGTGTTTTGAGACAAACTTACCCTGTCTCGGAGACACGCCATGAAGACTGCCACATCCTGCAAGCGTGTGGATTATCGCCTGCTCGCGTTTATCACGGACCTCGTGATCTGCAGCCGATGCCTGCGTTCAGGCGAGGTAACCCCGGTTCCACAGGTCGTCTCGCCACGGCATAGATTGCGTTCACTCTGCAATTCCTGTGCGAAGCCGAAGCAACGCGCGGCCAGGCAGAACCTCGTCAAGCTGACACACTCTTAAGTCCTGCATCGTGCTTTGGCGATGCACCACTAGAGAAACGTCTCGCGTTGCGGCACTATCGTTTGCCACTTTCATTAGCCAGTCAGCGCAAATATGGCAAAGCTCTATTTTTATTATTCATCGATGAATGCAGGCAAATCGACGGCGCTGCTGCAGTCAAGTTACAACTATAGAGAGCGGGGCATGAATACCGTCGTCCTGGCGCCTGAATTTGATCATCGTTACGGCGTGGGCAAGGTAACGTCGCGTATCGGTATCGAGTCGGAGGCGACGACTTTTAGTCCTGAAGATGACCTTTTGCAGTTGATCGAAGGCCTGGTCGCCGGTGGTCCACTGCACTGCGTTCTCATTGATGAGGCGCAATTCCTGACCCGGGAGCAGGTATTTCAATTAGGCGAAGTGACTGACAAGCTGAGAATACCTGTCCTGGCGTATGGGTTACGGACGGATTTTCAGGGAGAGCCGTTTGAAGGCAGCAAATACCTGCTTGCCTGGTCCGATAATCTCAAGGAAATAAAGGCAATCTGTGATTGCGGATCGAAAGCGACAATGGTTGTTCGGTTTGACGAATCCGGTGCTGCGATCCGCGAAGGCTCGCAGATCGAAATTGGCGGCAATGACCGCTACGTGTCGATGTGCCGCAAGCACTTCAAGGAAAAGTTCTTCTCCTAGACGCCGGATGTCGGCAAGTTCTCGGTTGCGGTCCGCAAGACCTGAGTATTTTCCTGGGCCAGTAATCTTCGCATATCTTCGAGGGTCTTCATGACTACCGTGTCGTTAAACTCGATCTCTCGCACAGACTCACGGTTTGTAGCAGTCGGATCGCTGAACTTCATGCGGTGATTGCCGACGGCAATCACGTCTTCATGCATCAGTGGGTAAATTGATATTCGCTTTGAATTCACAAATGTACCGTTAGTGCTGTTCAAATCCATAAGATATGTCGCGCTGTCGTTACGCACGAGCATGGCGTGATGTCGACTGAGGAATCTACTCGGAATCGTAATGTCATTGTATAGCGACCGTCCGATCAGGAATCGCGGCTGATCAAAGTGCAATTCCTGCACGGTTTTGCCTTCGAACGTTACAAAAATGACCGGTGGTGCCGCAGGCATGTCGATACTCTGCTCGGTATCGAGACCTGCTGCATCCGTCCAGGTGCCGTGCGGTATCACTGGGTGCTCAACGTGGGCGCCCGACACCGGCAATGAATTGGCTTTGGACAGCGCGAGCAACGCGATTCGATCGAGGATGCCGGGCCAGCCGCCGGACGCACGCCACAGGTCATTGCAAACAGCGACAGGAAATATGGACTCCGGAATTTTGCTGCCGGCAGCGCGCAGCTTGTCGTGCAAAAATCTTCTCGCCTCCATGCTGGTCATGGGATGCAGGTGAAAATCATCCACCAGGCGTTCATGGACGCTTTTCATGGCAGGCGCGTGGACAATCGAGTCCAGGGATCGATCGCTGACGAGAACGATTTTCAATGCGCTTGTCGAGCGTATCTTCAAATTCGCGAGTTCACACAGTATTCGCAACGAGTTTGGAGCAAGTGTTTGCGTATTCTCGATAATCAGGATTGGCGGTTCGTGAGAAGTGGCCTGTTGCAGGCAGAAAACGCGCAGCATCGCGAGTAATTCGCTGATCGAACTTTGCTCCATTTCGTAACCGAACTGGCTTAGGATGCGCTCGAGGAACCTGAGGGTATCGAGCCCATCCGCATCAATGACGGCCACGGCAGAACTCTCGGGTGCGGAGTTCACGAAGTGACGAATGAGCGTCGACTTGCCTGACAGCGCCGGTCCCTGTATCAGGCACAAGCCGCTGGGGTTTCTGCGGGTATTGTTGAGGACATTGAGGCCATGCTGGTGAGACGCATACACAACGGTCGCGAGCGGCTCGCCATGAATAGGAAAGGGTTGTTTGGTCAGACCTGCTGCGCCAAGATCCATAACGCTTACCCCCGCAATCGGCTTAATGGCAATAAATCCGGTACTCTTGTGCCCCGATCGGTTTTTTTGCCGGTATGGAACCGGAACGAATGATCTGCGGGTCTGCTAATTTTGCCTGCAGGTCTCAATTATCGCGCTAAACGCTATTGAAACTGCCACAAGAAATATCTCGAAAATAATTAAGAAACAGTTGTAACTAGTTGATAATAATATATGTTATTTGACTTTGGCGGCATTATCGACCTTTTCAGACGAGGTGTAAAGCGTTGACAGCAAAGTTATCGGCAGATGCGCTGACCCTGTTTCGTGGCGAGCGCTGTTTATTCCAGGAATTAAGTTTCGCGCTGAACCCGGGCGAATTGCTGCTGTTGGAGGGCCGAAACGGCAGCGGTAAGACCAGCCTGATGCGCGCTATCGCGGGCCTGATCGAGCTCGAAAGCGGCGAGATTTACTGGGACGACGTGCCTGTTCGCGGCAACCGGCAGGCGTTTCATGATGGATTGGTTTGGATGGCGCATCGGGTTGGCTTCAAGGCCGATTTGTCCCTGGTGGAAAATCTCCGCTTCGAATCAGCTCTGCGCAGGCCTTCGCTGAGGGATTTTGAAGACATATTGACCCGCCTCGATATCAACCGGCTAAAGCGTTTGCCGATGCGGTCACTATCGGCCGGACAGCAGCGCAGGGTTGCTTTGGCCAGGCTCCTAATGTCTGCCGCTTCGCTGTGGATGCTGGATGAACCCGTTACCAACCTGGATCGTGAAGGGCGTGCGCTGGTGTTGGAGCTGGTCAGCGAGCACCTGGCGCGCGACGGTATGGTGATAATGGCGGCGCACCAGGACATAGAGATCGACTTCCCTGTACGAACGATCCAACTGCAATGATTGATGAGACACAAACCATGCCGGGCCTTGGCCGGGGGATGCTCGCCGTGGCAAAGCGCGATTTGTTGCTCGCGTGGAAGCGGCCCGGAGACGTCTTGAATCCACTGTTCTTTTTCGCAATGGTCGCGACATTGTTTCCGTTGGCAGTTGGGCCCAGTGCGGAACAATTGGAATTCAGCGGGCCGGGCGTGCTTTGGGTTGCCGCGTTACTGGCCATGTTGTTGTCGTTGAACAGCCTTTTTGTGTCGGATTTTGAGGATGGAAGTCTCGAGCAAATGCTGGTGAGCCCGGTGCCCCTGGCAGCGCTGGCACTGGGCAAGACAGTCGCGCACTGGTTGACCAGCGGGTTGCCGCTGGTCATCGTCGCGCCGGTCGTCGCGATGACATTTCGCATGCCCGCTGCCGCGATGGGCGTGTTGATGCTTACACTGCTGCTCGGTACGATGAGCCTGAGCTTGCTGGGTTCAATTGGTGCCGCGCTGACCGTTGGATTGCATCGCGGAACAGCATTGTTAAGCTTGCTGATTTTGCCGCTCGCCATGCCATTGTTGATTTTTGGTGCAAGAACCGTATCGCTTGCCGCTGCGGGTGACGTGGTAGCCGGAGGGCTGTATTTTCTCGGCGCTTACACCGTGCTGATATTGTCGCTGGCGCCGTTTGCGATAGCGGCCGCATTACGAATTAGTAACGAGTAGAGTTCCGAACGATGTGGACATTTATACATAAGCTCGCTTCGCCGCCACACTTTTACAGGCTGGCTGCGAAGATGATCGCCTGGTTTTTCCTGCCTGGTTTGGCGCTGGTTGCCTATGGGTTATACGCAGGGCTGTTTGTTGCGCCGGCTGATTACCAGCAGGGAGACGCTTTTCGCATCATCTATGTCCATGTGCCATCTGCCTATTTATCGCTGATGGGTTATTCCATCATGGCGATCAGCGCGGGCATTGGACTGATTTGGCGCTTAAAGCTGGCACACGCGGTTGCGGCGGCCGCCGCGCCTATCGGTGCGTGGTTTACGTTTCTCGCTCTTGCAACCGGTTCGATCTGGGGCCGGCCAATGTGGGGTACCTGGTGGGAATGGGGCGACCCGCGGTTAACCTCCGAGTTGGTCATGCTGTTCCTGTACTTCGGATACATGGCGCTGCGCGGGGCAATTGATGATACTGCCAAAGCCGACCGTGCGAGTGCTGTGCTGGCGCTGGTCGGCGCCGTAAACGTGCCCATCATTCATTTTTCGGTAGAGTGGTGGAGTTCGCTGCATCAGGGACCGACGCTGGTCAAGAAAGGCGGGCCCGCAATGGATCCGGCCATGCTCTATCCACTGCTGGCTATGATCCTCGGCTTTTCATTGATATTTGGTGCGCTGTTGTTGCGCAGGGTGCGCACCGAAGTTCTGTATCGGGAACGTC
>JBLHLN010000169.1:0-5545 GCA_047620565.1 Woeseiaceae bacterium | reverse complement strand
GTCGGAACCGTCCACCTGCGGAATTTCAAATACTACTGGCGACCGCTGTCCTTCCAGTTTCTGAAATAAGGAATCGATAAGGTATTTGTCGAGAGACTTTCGACTGACGCTCTTCCAGCTCGAATGCGTGGCGCTTATGCGAATTCTTTTGTTTGGTAATAGTAATACGCTATAGGCGATCCCCAGAAAGCGCCCACTTTGTCCAATGAGTTGCGCGAGACCGGCATGACTACGCGACGATCCGTGAATTTTCTCGTCGACCTGGTAGACAAGCTGCAATTCCTTCTCGGCCATCGACGCACGTTCGTCGATATCCTGCATCTCGCGATTCAGACGGAGTGACTCGCCAATAACATTGACGGCTGGCAAGAGAATATTTATCAACAGACTGGGATTGAACCAGGATGATTTTCCCGCGTTTCTGGAAAATACAGAAACCAGCATTCCGAGCCCTTCGTTTTCATTTGCGTAGACGGGCAACACCAGCAGGGTTCGACCCGAGGTCAATGTCCTTCGCAGATGATCAGATTCCGGATCCCTTCCAGCAATGATGTCGCCCGGAAGATCGGCGATGAAATTATCTATTTCATAGTCATCTGCGCCATCACTACTCCAAACGCAGGTCTTGTCGAGACCGTAAAAACAAAAACATTGCGCACGCGGCACAAGCGACTGCAACAGACCTTTTGCAGCACCAATATTTTTTCGAGTGATCAGGTTGTGAACATCTGCGACCATAACCGCACGCTGCCCTGTTCCGTGGTCAATTGCCCTGGGGCCGTTTCAGCCGGAACAATGCCATGCGCGCAGCAGTTTCGCTGTGACTTGAGTCTCAGCAAGCCCTATAGCTATGCGGTTCTCGTGTTCTTTTGTGGATATTTGTGCGTATGCGACCACCACCGACCGTACGCGCCGGATGGGCGCGAATGGCCGGTGCAGAACCTGCCGTGGACTAGCCGAGTGATGCCAGCCACTCGTCGTCTGACGCCTCGCTGACACCCTCAAACAATGGTGTGCTCAGATATCTTTCACCCGTATCCGGGAGCATCGCAAGAATCACCGTGCCTTTTTCCGCTTTTGCCGCCACTTCAAATGCGGCGGCGAGCGTAGCGCCAGACGATATACCAACGAATATGCCCTCCTCACTGGCAAGTTTCTTCGCCACTTCAATGGCACGATCATCGGTGACCGGCACCAGTTCATCGTAGATTTCACGATTCAGGACGTCGGGAATGAAGTCGGGCGTCCAGCCCTGGATTTTGTGTGGCGCCCATTCATCGCCTGCAAGTAGCGAGGCGCCTGCCGGTTCCGTAGCAACTATCTTTACCTCCGGACGTGCCAGTTTTATGACCTCGCCGGCGCCTGTTATCGTGCCGCCGGTTCCGTAGCCGCTTACCCAGTAATCGAGTCTCCTGCCGGCAAAGTCGCTGAGAATTTCTGGTCCTGTCGTTTGGCGATGAAATTCGGGATTAGCCTCATTCTCAAATTGCCTGGCCAGGTACCAGCCGTGTTTTTCGGCAAGCTCCTCCGCTTTTTTGACCATGCCAGTTGCCCGTTCCGCCGCTGGTGTCAGAATCACTTTCGCACCCAGCGCTTTCATTATTTTGCGCCGTTCAATTGAAAACGATTCGGCCATGATGGCCACGAATCCATAGCCGCGCGCTGCGCAGACCATCGCCAACGATATACCCGTATTGCCTGACGTTGCCTCGACAACCGTTTGTCCGGGCTTCAGAAGCCCGCGCTTTTCGGCGTCGTGCACTATGGCAAATGCCAGCCGGTCTTTAACAGACGCCAGCGGATTGAAAGACTCTACCTTGACGTACATATCAATGCCGTCCGGCGCGATGTGATTGAGACGGACGACCGGCGTGTTTCCAATGGTGTCCAGAATGCTGTTAAAAATCATCTTTTTGCCCCTTTGCTGTTGTTTCTTACACGTTTTATTACGCCAGTTTTCGGATCTTGTACGCAACCAATTGGCGTATCCATGCATCCAATAAACAAGTGGCTATTGGCCGAGTAAAGCGCTGTGTAGTGCGTCGCGAAATTCGTATGCCTGCCAGATGCTTAGCCGAAAATTTGGTTTCTCTTGTTATATTTAAACGTTATATGGCGATTTGCCAAAACGCAAGTGCAATACAATTCATTATAGCTGCAAGGAAAACACAAAAACTTTTGATTTTTCTGCAACGATCGCGCACTTCGCATGTCTACGATAAAAGCCGGCGACACCTGACGTTACTGCCCGCATGAAACTACAACAATTAAAATATTTGCTCGCGATAGTCGACAACGGCCTGAATATCACTGCGGCCGCTGATCGCCTTTACACATCGCAGCCCGGGGTTAGCAAGCAGCTCAAACTGCTTGAGGAAGAACTCGGCCTGCAACTTTTCATGCGTAAGGGAAAAAGCCT
This sequence comes from Woeseiaceae bacterium, assembly GCA_047620565.1. GTDB lineage: Bacteria > Pseudomonadota > Gammaproteobacteria > Steroidobacterales > Woeseiaceae > SZUA-117. Next base: position 3,126 of record JBLHLN010000169.1, on the reverse strand, counting down.
CGATCACGTAACTCGTGCGGGCGAACAGGTTATAAAGCGTGCACGCCTCATCATGGCGGAAGTTGAGCAGATTCGCAGCCTCGCCACAGATTACTATCACGAAGACGACGGAGTTTTGTCGATTGCCGCGACCAATACCCAGGCTCGTTACATACTTCCGGGCATAGTGCGGGAATTAAGACAACGCTATCCAAAAGTTAATTTGAACCTTCACCAGGGTAATTCCGAACAGATCGCCGAGCTGATTGCGAAAAATGAAATTGATTTCGCAATCGCCAGCGGTTCCGACGAGCTGTTTAACGACCTGTTGCGACTGCCCGGTTATCATTGGGATCGAACGGTACTGGTGCCAAACGATCACGCCCTAACCAAAATTGATCGCGAGGTCACGCTGCGTGACCTGGCCTCATACCCTCTTGTAAGTGATGTATTTAACTTCGACGACGAAAATTCGTTGAAGCGAACTTTCGGCAGCCTCAATCTTGAGGCGAACATAGTGTTCACCGCAGGCGATGCCGACGTTATTAAGACCTATGTTCGGATGGGGCTGGGAGTTGGTATTGTCGCAGGCATGTCCTACGAGACTCACGACCAGCAAAACCTGACGGCAATTCCGGTCAATGGAATTTTCCCGCGCAGCACGACGTGGCTGGGCTTTCGCAAGAACGTCGAGCTACGCTGTTACATGACCGACTTTATTCAGCTTTTTGCTCCGCACGTTAATGTTGATCAAATTGAACGTGCAACGCGCGCTAACACGCAAAGAGAAATCGATCAGCTTTTTGAGGGCACGAAATTGCCAGTCAGAAACGGCACTTGCCCTACTTTGCCGGCGGCAGCCTGAATGCGAAACTCTGCAGCGCAATAGCGCTACCCGGATTACTCAATAAATGCGAATGCCGCCATGGCGTTTCCGGCTTCGTTGGTCAAGCCACCACAGCCCGCCCAGGAACCCTGCCAACAAGCATACAAACATGGCGCCGCCAACCCAGGTTATTGGCAAACTGAATTTGTACTGATCCTGGCGGCTACGCAAGTCGCTTACCTCTTCGGTCAGCTCGCCGACCATGGCAGTATTTTCCTCTGCGCTGGCATTGCTTTGTGCGAGTTGTGATTCCAGCGAGGATATTGTCTCAGCCGGCGCGGCGAATGCGGCTTTCAGGCTGGTCAATTCGGCTGACAAACTGTCTACTTCTGCCTGGGTTTCAGCGACTATTAGTTTTGCAGGCTTGTCGAACACCAGGTAGCCGACCTTGACGTTGCCGGCCGTGCCATCAGGAAGGCGTACGGCAGCGTAAAACTGGTCTCGCGAAATTATTTCGACTTCCTGGCCGCTTTCCAGCGTTCGAAACGCGCGATCGCTGGTATCCGCTGCTTCGTGCAGTCCGAGACGCAAGTTATCGGTTACGTAGGCAGTCTCAGCCACTGCCAGCACAGGCAGCATAATTACTATCAGAAATGCATATCGCATTATCGCTCCTCCCGGGTCGCCGGAATTTGTTGCGTTACTACGCTGGTCCCGGCAGGGCGGAGTTTACTACAGATAAGAAACGGTCAAACGTCGATTCCGTCTCGGTTTGCGGACCAGTAGCTGGTGTCGTTGGCAGTTGTTGACGTCGGTCGGCTATTTCTCGTATAGCCATTGCAGCAAGGCTTCCTGTACTTCTTTGCCGGGACCACGGTGAACATCCTCGTGATTTTGCAATGTAACGACGACAAATCGATTGCCTGATCGTGACTGGAAGTAACCGGCAAATGCGCTGACATGGTCCAGTGACCCGGTCTTGATATGCGCCATACCGGTAAGCGACCCGTTTCTAAAGCGACGCGAAAGGGTACCATCGAGCCCCGCTAGCGAAAGCGACGACAAATACTCCGGCATGTATGGTTGCCGGTAAGCAAAGTGCAGCAAATTGCCCAGGTGTCGCGCTGTCATTCGGGAATTGCGCGATAATCCGGCGCCGTTACCCAGGCTTAGCTCGGCTGCATCCATATCATTCTTATCCAGCCATTCCATAACGAATTGTCGTCCCTTCTCCTCAGTCCCCGGCGGCCCGTAATTTTCGGCACCCAACGTATAAAGAAGTTGTCGCGCCATGACATTGTTGCTGTGCTTGTTCACCTTCGTAATGATGTCTGTGAGTGGCAGTGATTCGAAACTAAACCAGGGCTCGGCGTCGTCTATCATGACTGAGTTCTTCCACGAACCCGTTATGTCGCCGCTACCTTCCCGCCACAGGGAGGTGAACAGGCCAAAGGTATATGCGTTATGGCCAAGGGCGGCTCGATCCATCCTGTAGTAGTCACACCCGCCGGGGAAATTACCGCTGAACGTAATTTCGCTAACGGCTTCATTCGGCGTGATCGTTATGCCGCGTTGATAGCCTCGGCATGCGCCATTGACAACCCGCAGGCGATTTACCAACTCGAGATTCTGTAACTGCGGCTCGGGAATAACGTTGACGCCCGTTGCGTCTTTATTCGGCTCGAAATAAAAGCGTACGACCTTGAAGTTGGTCAACAGCGCGTTAGGTGCGACGTTGTAGGCCCGCAAGGGCTCGCGATCAAACGCCGCCGGATCATAGTTGCCGACGTTGAAATAGCTATCGTCGATCAGCAGATCACCGTTGATACTGGTGATGCCGGACTGGCGAATCTGTCGCAACAATTGCCAGAATCGCTCTGTAACAAGGTATGGGTCACCATAACCCTTTAGTAACAGATCGCCCTCAAGCACCCCCTGCTCGACTTCACCAAGTACGTGTACATCCGTTTTCCACGTATAGGTCGGGCCCAGCGTGTCCAGCGCCACCAGTGTTGTCAGCATTTTCTCAACTGATGCCGGATTTCGCGGCACCGTGTCGTTCCAGGACAGGACAACGTCGCCGCTGGTCAGGTCTTCTACGTATATGCTCAGGGTTTCGTGGGGAACACTGCGATAGTTGAGGGCACTTTGTACTGGTAGCGGCAGACTTGTTTGTGCGCTGACCAGAGTCGCTGACAACACGAGTGAAATGGCAGTCATGATTGTCGAAGACACTCGACTGCGGGAAAAATTGTGCTCGTGCTTCATCAGTTTTGATCGCATTTTATGACTTTTTTATCCATTAGTTTTGCTTGCGCGGC
>JBLHLN010000168.1:0-5550 GCA_047620565.1 Woeseiaceae bacterium | reverse complement strand
TTTACAAGAAAATGCTGGAGAAAAAACGAGTGCTTGGCGACGTTGTCGATGTATATGGCTTTCGCCTGATCGTCGACGACGTCAATACCTGTTATCGCCTGCTGGGCATTGTGCATGGCCTGTACAAACCTATGCCGGGTCGCTTTAAGGACTACATCGCGATTCCGCGAATTAACGGTTACCAGTCATTGCATACGACATTGTTTGGGCCAAAGGGATTACCGCTCGAAGTGCAGATTCGCACTACGGAAATGGACAGCGTTGCGGAATCAGGGGTCGCCGCGCACTGGCAATACAAGGCAACAGACAAGTATTCGGCGACACCGCAAAGACGCGCCCGCGAGTGGCTGGCGCACCTGGAGGAGATCCAGCAGACCGGCAGTTCGGAGGAGTTTCTGGAGAGCGTCAAGGTCGACCTTTTTCCGGACAAGATTTACGTTTTTACCCCCAAGGGCGACATCATGCCGTTGCCGAAGGGCGCTACGACAGTCGACTTTGCCTACGCAGTACATACCGATATCGGCAACCGTGTCGTGGCGGCGAAAATCGATCGCAACCTGGTGCCGCTGAGAACGGCACTGCAAAACGGCCAGACTGTCGAGATCATCACAGCCCGCGGCGCGAAACCCAATCCTAACTGGGTCACTTTCGTGACCACCGCCAAGGCGCGGTCCGCGATTCGCCAGCACATGAAGAACATGCGCAGCAGTGAGTCCATCGATCTCGGCAAGCGCCTGCTGGATCGCTCCCTGAAGGACCTGGGTTCTTCACTGCGCAAGGTCGGGAAAGTGCGCATGCGCGAGGCACTGGATGAGCTGGGGCTGGCGGATACCAGTGAACTGTTTGAACAATTGGGTCTCGGCGAGCGACTTGCGCCTCTCACCGCCCGCTTCCTTGCCGATTTACACGATGGGGATGGCACGATTGAATCCGCCAGCCTGGTTATCGCCGGCACCGAGGGCATGGTGGTTAGTTACGCGAAATGTTGCTACCCGATTCCGGGGGACGACGTCATGGGTTACCTGAGTTCGGGGCGCGGCGTCGTCATACACAGAAACTCCTGTGGCAACCTCACTAACTTTCGCAAACAGCCGGAGAAATGGCTTGGCGTTAGTTGGGAGGAAAGCGTCGACCGCGATTTCTCAAGCCAGATTCATGTTGAAGCCGTTAACAAAACCGGGGTACTGGCCGAGGTGGCGGCGATGATCGCAGATTCAGAGTCGAACATTGAGCAGGTTTCCGTCGCGGACAGACATGAAGATTGCACAGTGCTGAGCTTCCTTCTGCAAGTGAAAGACCGCATTCACCTGGCACGCATAATGCGAAATGTAAAAAATATGCCTAATGTTATTCGCGTCACACGTGATGGCGCATAAATAAAAATACGGAGAAAGAAAATTGAGCAAGAAGCGCATTCATAGTGATAACGCACCATCCGCAATTGGCACTTATTCGCAGGCAATCAAAACCGGCAACCTGGTATTCATGTCGGGGCAGATACCGTTGGTGCCGGAGACCATGGAAGTTGTTGAGGGCGATTTTGCGGCGCGCGCCCACCAGGTATTCCGGAATTTGCAGGCTGTCGCAGATGCTGCGGGTGGCTCGCTGGATCAGATCGTCAAACTCACCATTTACCTTACTGACCTGAATGATTTTGCGACGGTAAATGCCGTGATGAGTGAATATTTCAACGAGCCCTATCCTGCGCGAGCCGCCCTTGGCGTCGCCTCACTGCCGAAAGGTGTCGATGTTGAAGCTGAGGCTATCCTCGCTCTGTAATGCCCGGCGCTTTTCCGGACGACGCGGGTGAGTGATCAACAATCCGACCTGAATTCACCGCTCACCGTGTTGCGTGGTGTCGGCCCGGCGTTGGCCAAAACGCTGCAGCGACTTGGTTTGTATCGCGTAGAAGACCTGCTGTTCCTGCTGCCTTTGCGCTACGAAGACAGAACCTCTCTGAACCCCATTGGCGCGTTGCGGCCGGGCATGCGCGCCCTCATCAGTGGCGAGGTACTGCTGGCCGAAACCGTTTATCGCGGCAGGAGAAACTTGCTCGTGCGCATTGCCGACGGCAGTGGCCAGTTGACGCTGCGATTTTTCTATTTTTCACGAAAGCAGGAAGCACAGTTCAGGACCGGCGCAACCGTCAGTTGCTACGGAGATGTCAGGCCCGGGCCGGTCGGCCTGGAAATGATCCACCCGGAGTACCGTATTGTACCCACCGGTCAGGACGTCGCGGTCGCCGAGACCCTGACACCAATCTATCCAATGACCGAGGGCGTGCAACAGGGCCGCCTGAGGAACCTGGTCGCCCAGGCGCTGCGCATAATGCAAATGGATCCGCCAGCTGAGTTATTACCCAAAGCGGTACTCGACAAGTTCGACTTGCCTGTTCTTAGTGAAGCGCTGACTTTTCTGCATGAACCACCACCCGAGGCTGATCTCGACACTATTCGCAGCGGTCGACACCCCTGCCAGGTGCGGCTGTCATTTGAAGAGTTGCTCGCCCACTACATGAGCCTGCGAAACCTGCGCAACCTGGCGAGGAAGGAGAATGCGCGCGCCCTGACTGACGATTTGAAATCAGTCAATCGTTTTGTACAAAGCCTGCCTTATAAACTGACCGCGGCGCAGCAAAGGGTCATTGACGAAATCTCTGCCGACACCCGTCTTGCCAGCCCAATGATGCGCCTGATTCAGGGCGATGTCGGTTCCGGCAAAACCGTCGTCGCGGCAACTGCCTGTCTGTTGGCGATGACCAACGGCGTACAGGCGGCGCTGATGGCGCCAACGGAATTGCTGGCCGAACAACACTGGCAAAATTTCACCGCGTGGTTCAGTGAATTCAATTTTGAGTTCGCGTGGTTGTCCGGAAGTCAACGGCTGTCGGAGCGACGCGCATCGCTGGCAGCCATCGAGTCCGGGCAGGCCAGCCTGATTATCGGTACACATGCGCTTTTTCAGGAAGGAGTAGCGTTCAAAAACCTGGCGCTTGTGGTTATCGATGAACAGCATCGTTTCGGCGTTCACCAAAGAATGGCGCTGCGTGATAAAGGTGTCACGGGTGGCGCTCATCCACATCAGCTTGTTATGACGGCGACGCCGATACCCCGAACCCTGGCAATGGCTGCGTATGCAGATCTGGATACCTCGGTCATCGACGAGCTACCACCGGGTCGGCAGCCGGTGCAAACCGTTGCGCTACCGGACAAACGTCGGGCAGACGTCGTTGAACGTGTGAGGACAGCGTGTCATCAGGGCGAACAGGCCTATTGGGTCTGCCCGCTGATTGAAGAATCCGAAGCGCTTGACTATGAAGCAGCAGAAGCGAGCCACGCGAAATTAAAGGAAGCGCTGGCGCCCTTGCACGTCGGGCTGGTGCACGGCCGCATGAAGGCGAAAGCCAAAGACAAAATCATGCGGGCATTCAAAGATGGTGAAATAAATGTTCTGGTTGCGACAACAGTCATCGAAGTCGGCGTGGACGTAGCTAATGCCAGCCTGATGATAATCGAGAATGCAGAACGTATGGGACTGTCGCAATTGCACCAGTTGCGCGGCCGGGTAGGTCGAGGCGCAGCGCAAAGCCATTGCGTCATGCTTTACAAACAGCCGCTCGGCCAACTCGCCCGCAGTCGCATCGCAGTGCTGCGCGATACCAACGACGGATTCATTGTTGCGCAACGGGATCTCGAGTTGCGCGGGCCCGGCGAACTTCTCGGCACCCGGCAAACCGGATTACCCGAATATCGCATAGCGGACCTGGTGCGGGATGCGCACCTTATGCCCATGGTTCAGACCAGCGCCGAAATCATTCAGCGCGAGCATTCACGCCATGCCGCCGCGATCACCCGGCGCTGGATAGGCGACCCGCAACAATATGGCAAGGTCTGACAAGCACGCTTGGCAAAGGCGGCGCAGTCGATCAGATTTTCTAAGTCGGCGGAAAGGATTCACGGTAGACTCCCATCGATCTTCAAGAGAGTGAGCGGACGCTGATCTGTGATTGATACTGCAAAGAAGAAACCGGTTGTCCGGCTGGCGCCCGGCTTCTTCATTCAACTGCAAAACTATGTGCGCCTGATGCGACTGGACAAGCCTATCGGCGTCTGGTTATTGCTCTGGCCAACGCTCTGGGCTCTGTGGCTCGCCGGCGAGGGCCATCCGGATGGCGGTGTTTTCGTGGTGTTCATAGCAGGCGTCATTATTATGCGTTCGGCCGGTTGCGTATTGAACGACTTTGCGGACCGCAACATAGATCCTTACGTAGAAAGGACGCGCACACGACCGATCGCTTCCGGTGCAGTTGCGCCAGCCGAGGCCCTGACCTTATTTGTTGCGCTTGCGCTGGTTGCCGTCGGTCTCGCTGCAATGTTGAACAGGCCCGCGCAGGTTCTTGCTGTCATTGCCGCCGGTCTTACGGTCATCTACCCGTTTATCAAGCGCTTTGTGTCGATTCCGCAGTTCGTGCTTGGCGCAGCTTTTGGCTGGGCCGTGCCAATGGCGTTCGCCGCGCAAACGGGTTCAGCGCCGCAACTTGCCTGGCTGGTTTTTGGCACCGCACTGATCTGGGCGGTTATCTACGACACTTTTTATGCGATGGTCGATCGTCAGGACGATCTTAAAGTCGGCGTCAAATCGACGGCCATCCTCTTCGGTGACGCAGACCTGTTTGTTATCGGCGGCCTGCAATTGCTGATGATCCTGGCGCTCATTTTCATTGGCAACATGGCTGAGTTGGGCTTCTGGTACTACGCTTCCATCGGTATTGCGGCCATTTTTATGGCTTACCACCAATGGCTTGCCCGGGACCGCCAGGCCAGTGGTTGTTTCAAGGCTTTTCTGCACAACCACTACATTGGCATGATCGTGTTCATCGGTATTGTGCTGCATTACACATTTACACCCGTAGTCCCGAGCTGATCAACTCTCGCAACTGCCAGTGCGTTAACGTCCTCGGCGCCGGCGCGTAGCAAGACGTCCGCGAAACGGGAAATCGTTGCGCCCGTTGTTATGACGTCGTCGATGACTAGCGGATATCGACACTGCAGCTGGGTCGGCACCGCGAATGCGCCGCGCAGATTTTTTTTGCGTTCAGCTGCAGTAAGGCCTGTTTGTGGTGGCGTTGCTTTAATACGTCGAACATCAGTGAGTATTCGCAGACCGGTCGCCCGTCGAAGTTGCAGGCATATTTCCATTACCTGGTTAAATCCTCGATAAGCCTGGCGCCAGCGATGTAAAGGCACAGGCAACAACGCATCGCAATGCTGATAGTTTTCCTGCATGACCGGCAACAACAAATCACCGAGCGCGGGCGCATACCATAAATGTCGTTTGAATTTGAGCGACTTCAACGCATGGTCGACTGGAAAACTGTAAATGAGGGGGGCGCGCGCAGACGTAAACGAGGGCGGGCTCAACTGACAATGCGCGCAAACCACGCCGTCGGGTTGGCTGGCGGGTAGCGGCTGACCGCAGCATTCACAATAAATCTCGTTCCATGGAAGTTGTTCACGACATTTCGTGCAGATGCGCTGACATTCATTTTTG
>JBLHLN010000167.1:0-5657 GCA_047620565.1 Woeseiaceae bacterium | reverse complement strand
TTGCAGGACGGCGAGTTTGTTTCGAAAGTCATGATTCCGCTGCCGTCGGCTGACGAAGAAATCGCGAGCTACAAAATTTCCAAACGCTTCGACCAGGATATTTCTGCACTCTGCGGCGCATATCGCGTGCTGCTGGACGGAGATACGATTACAGACATAAAAATCGCCTACGGTGGCATGGCGGCAATTCCACAGCGAGCGAGCAGCTGCGAAAAAGCGTTGCTCGGCAAGGAATGGAGTGAGGAGGTCGTGCTGCAGGCCAGCAGTGAATTGTCGAATGACTTTACGCCCATCTCGGACATGCGCTCGAGTGCGAACTACCGTCAACAGGTGGCGCAAAACCTGCTGCTGCGGTTTTTTCATGAAACCATTCATGACGGCGCTGACAGAGTCTACATGTATGGGCGCTAGCAGCGGTAAAAGTAACTCGATTGCCGGTGCCGTTGGCACGTCGATTCCGCATGACAGCGCTGCGCTACATGTCAGTGGCAGGGCTCTTTACACCGACGATATCGTCGAACCGCAAGGGCTCCTGCATCTCGCCGTTGGCATGAGCACAAAGCCGCATGCGAAAATCAGCCGCCTTGATCTGGCTGCAGTGCAGAGTGCGCCCGGCGTCGTGGCCGTAATTACCGCTGCCGACATTCCCGGCGCAAATAACTGCGGCCCGGTGATTGACGATGACCCCATTCTGGCGCCGGGACTGGTGCAGTATGCGGGGCAGGCGATGTTCGCGGTTGCCGCAGACACAGTCGACGCAGCTCGCAAGGCAGCTCGGCTTGCGCATGTGGAGTATGAACAACTTCAACCAATACTGGGCCCGCGCGAAGCCCTGGCCGCCGGGTCTTTCGTTCTGCCGTCAGAAACGCTCGAGCGCGGCGATGCCGGCAAAGCAATTACAGCGGCACAGCATCGATTGAGTGGTAGCGTCGACCTGGGCGGTCAGGATCAGTTCTATCTCGAAGGCCAGATTGCAATGGTGCTGCCAGCAGAGGATGGCGATCTGTTCGTTTACAGTTCGACTCAACATCCCGGCGAGATCCAGCACCTGGTCGCAGCCGCAATTGGCAGGGATTCAAAAGATGTTGTAGTTGAATGTCGGCGTATGGGTGGTGCATTTGGCGGCAAGGAATCGCAACCTGCGTTGATTGCCTGTATTGCGGCTTTGATGACAAACAAAACCGGTTTGCCGTGCAAACTGCGCCTCGATCGCGATGCAGATATGATTATGACTGGCAAACGCCATGATTTCGTCATTGACTACGAAGTAGGTTTTGACGACGCGGGCAGAATTGAGGGCGTCGATTTCATGTTTGCCTCTCGTTGCGGCATGTCAGCTGATCTGTCCGGAGCGATTAACGATCGCACGATGTTTCACTGCGACAACGCGTACTTTCTGCCCAACGTCAAAATAGTGTCGCACCGTTGTAAGACTAACACCGTATCCAATACTGCGTTTCGCGGTTTCGGCGGGCCGCAGGGAATGTTTGCGATTGAGTGCGTAATCGATGACATCGCGCGTCACCTGAACAAAGATGCGCTTGATGTGAGGCGGCAAAACTTTTATACGGATGGTGAGCGCGATACGACGCAGTATTTGCAGAAAGTGGACGACAACATAATCGCAGACATTGTCGATGATATTGAGAAGAGTTCGGATTATAAGCAGCGTGTCGCAGATATCAGGAAATTCAACAAAGGTAGCGGGACCCTGAAGCGCGGTATTGCGCTGACGCCGGTCAAGTTTGGAATTTCGTTCACCGCCACACACCTGAACCAGGCCGGCGCACTGGTGCACATTTACGCAGATGGCACGGTTCACCTGAATCATGGCGGCACTGAAATGGGTCAGGGACTTTTTACCAAAGTTGCCCAGGTTGTCGCAGAAGAGCTGCAGATCGATATTGACCGCATCAAGATTACTGCGTCGGACACGAGTAAGGTGCCGAATGCCTCGGCCACGGCGGCGTCCAGTGGCTCGGATCTCAACGGTAAGGCAGCGCAGAAGGCGGCGCGCAAAATCAAAAAGCGATTGATAAAGTTTGCGGCCGAATATTATTCAGTTGATCGTGCGGATATCGAATTCAGGAACAATTATGTTCATGTCGGCAAGCAGAAAATCGAGTTCGCGGAACTGATTCACAAGGCCTGGTTTGCAAGAACCTCACTTTCGGCAACGGGATTCTACCGGACGCCGCGAATCAATTATGACCGCAGTACATTTAGCGGCCGGCCGTTTTTCTATTTCGCCTATGGTGCAGCGGTGTCAGAAGTCGTCATAGATACGTTGACCGGTGAGAATCGACTACTACGCGTTGACATCCTGCATGACTGCGGAGAATCGCTTAACCCGGCGATCGACATAGGACAGATCGAGGGTGGTTTTGTGCAGGGAGCCGGCTGGCTGACATCGGAGGAATTGTGCTGGAATGGTGACGGCGAATTGCAGACATTTGCGCCATCGACGTACAAAATTCCGACCAGTTCTGATGTGCCGGCCGACTTTCGTGTGCGGATTCTTGAGTCTGCGAAAAATCGTGAAAAGACAATCTATAGATCGAAGGCGGTGGGTGAGCCACCATTGATGTTGGCGCTTTCTGTTTATCAGGCGATCCGCGACGCGGTGGCCAGTGTCGGTGACTACCAGCGCTTGCCGCGGTTGCAGGCGCCTGCGACGCCCGAATCCATACTAAATGCAGTGCTGGAACAGCAGTCATGAACGACTGGTTAGACAATCTTGCAGAGTTGCTTCATCGGGACGAGCCATGCGTCTTGCTGACGGTTGCTGCTGTGCGCGGTTCGGCGCCGCGGGAAACCGGCGCGAAGATGATTGTGACCGCTACGGAGACAATTGGCACTATCGGTGGAGGGCAACTCGAGTATAAGTGTACGCAAATAGCTGCCGACAATATTCGTCGCAACAAACCAGGCAATCAGCATTTTCTGCGCAAATTTCCGTTAGGTAGCAATTGTGGGCAATGCTGTGGCGGCGTTGTTGATGTAATGTTTGAACGCATCGGCAAGGAATCGACTCCCTGGCTGCAGATGTTGCAGGCGAAAAATACAGAACGCACACCTGTGGTCATAGCGAGCGCCATCGACGGCAATGCCGGCAAGTTTTTGATAACGGCAGAAGATTGCGTTTTCCCCCGCGGCAACGGCGAATGCTCACAGGAATTGCTGGTTGCGGCACGGGCGTTGCTGGCAACAAACGGTAATGCGACTCAGGACAGTGGGTTCTTGCTTGAACCAATTTGCGAGAGCAATTTTCACATCGCTGTTTTTGGCGCAGGCCATGTTGGTGCAGCCACGGTTGATGCTCTGTCACGGCTGGATGCGAAGATTCGTTGGATCGACAACCGTAAAAGAATTTTCCCCCCGCGCCTGGCGGCTAATGTCACGTCGCTTGAATCTGCTGACCCGGCGCGCGAGGTCGCGGCGATGCCTGCCGGCTCCTACTACCTGGTCATGACTCACAGTCATCCGCTCGATCTCGATATTTGTAACCGCATTCTGTATCGCAACGATTTCTCCTATTGCGGCTTAATTGGTTCGCTTTCCAAGCGGCGCCGCTTTGAAAGGCTGCTGCGAAAGCAGGGAATCACTGATGAATCGCTGCGACGCCTCGTGTGTCCAATAGGCATTAGCGGAATTGCGGGCAAGAAACCCGCGGAAATTGCATTATCCGTTGCTGCAGAGGTTCTGCGCACGCGCGATGCACTGCATAATGTTGAGCACGCACGCCATGACGTGGCTGCAGGCTTGCGCGTCGTTTAGGAAGAACAAGAAGAAGATATGGAAGCTTACATTGTCGACTGGCTGAGCATTCTCGGGCGCTGGGTGCATTTCATTACCGGCATTGCCTGGATCGGTTCGTCATTTTATTTTGTCTGGCTCGACAATCACCTGCAGGCACCAAAAAATAGCGGTGACGAGCAAAAAGGCGTCGGCGGCGAGATCTGGTCCGTGCATGGCGGTGGCTTTTATCACGCGCAAAAATATGTCGTCGCGCCGAAAGTCCTGCCCGAGACACTGCACTGGTTCAAATGGGAAGCCTATACAACCTGGATGTCAGGCATGTTTTTGCTGGCGCTCGTCTACTGGTATGGCGCAGAGGTTTACCTCATTGATCGCAGTGTTGCCGACTTGTCGCCGGTCATGGCGATCGGCATAGCAGTGCTGATTCTTGGCGGCGCCTGGATAGTGTACGACTTGCTCTGTAAATCGCCGCTTGGAAAAAATGAAGCGGCGCTTGGCGCCGTGCTGTTTGCGCTGACGATTGTCCTTGCGTGGGGTCTGTGCCAGTTGTACAGCGGACGCGGCGCTTATATCCATTTCGGAGCGGCGCTTGGCACAATTATGGTGGCGAACGTTTTCTTCGTCATTATTCCCGGTCAGCGACGCATGGTTGACGCGGCCGGCAAGGGCGTATCGCCTGACCCCGCCGATGGCATCAAAGCCAAACAGCGATCTGTGCACAACACCTACTTTACTTTGCCGGTTCTGTTCGTAATGACCAGCAACCATTACGCCATCACTTTTAATCATGAATACAACTGGCTGATCCTTGTTGCGATGTCGCTTGCGGGCGCTTTGATCCGCGTTTATTTTGTCGCGCGCCACAAGGGCCGGGCCTCCCCATTACCGATTATTGCTGCGACATTGATATTGCTGGCCGTAGCAGCTGCAATTGCCCCGCGATCACGGGCAGCGACAACAGAATCCGTGACGCTGGCCATGATTCGCCCGGTAATTCAGAGTCGTTGTACCAGCTGCCACTCCGACCGGCCGACGCACATTGCGTTTCCCGCCGCGCCTGCAGGCGTTGTGCTCGATACTGATGCGCAGATTATTGCCGAAGCGCAGCGCATCCATCTGCAAACAGTCACGATGAAAGCGATGCCGATCGGGAACCTGACTGAAATGAGTGATGAAGAACGAGCGTTGATCGACTCTTGGTTCCGGTCCAACTATGAAGACTGAGAGACCCTATCCCAGGGATTTGCGCGGCTACGGCAGGGAGCTGCCGCAGGTCAGCTGGCCTGGCGGGGCGCGTATTGCCATTCAGGTTGTCATCAACTACGAGGAAGGCGCGGAAAACTGCGTGTTGCATGGTGACAATGCCTCTGAGGCGTTTCTCTCGGAGATTGTTGGCGCAAGCGCGTACGAAGGACAACGCCATATGAACATGGAGTCGATGTACGAGTATGGTTCACGTGCCGGATTTTGGCGTTTGCACCGTTTGTTTACGGAAAGGAAAATTCCGCTCACGGTGTTCGGCGTTGCGATGGCGCTGCAGAGAAACCCGGCGGTCGTCGACGCAATGTGGGAGGCAGAGTGGGAAATTGCCAGTCACGGCTATCGCTGGATCGACTATCAGTTTGTTGATGAGCAAACGGAGCGCGAACACTTGCAGAAGGCGATTAAAATTCATCGCGACGTAACCGGCGAACGACCACAGGGATGGTATCTTGGCCGCTGCAGTCCGAACACTCACCGTATCGTTGCCGAAGAAGGTGGCTTTTCCTACAACGCAGATACCTACGCGGATGATCTGCCTTACTGGGACAATTCGTTCGCCGAACCGCAACTGATGATTCCGTACACACTCGACGTCAACGACATGCGTTTTGCCACACCGCAGGGGTTTAATAGTG
>JBLHLN010000166.1:0-5662 GCA_047620565.1 Woeseiaceae bacterium | reverse complement strand
GGATCAAATTTTGGGGCAGCATTGTGGTTGATAATGTCGGCATCATTGGTGATCGCGGCATTCAGGCTGCGCATGACGCCCAGACCATTGCCGGGATGCGAGTCCCATAAAATCAGGGCATCGGCCTTCGAGAGACCGTCCAGCTCGTCGGAACATTTCATCAACTTGTCTGCCTGCTGGCAGAAAGACGCACCGGCCTCCGCAACGGCCTGGTAAAAGCTCATCGTGGGACCGCCACCACTGTGACCAAACAGGATCACATGAGTAATGCCCGGCAGCTTGCGCAGGTATTCGATACCCTGCTGCACATCCAGCGCATTATTCTCCCACGGTGCGCACATGGCCTCATTGTTGTCACACCGCGGATTCATGCCGAGGGCCACAAATCCCCGCTTGGGCAATTCCCGGGTCATGATGTGCGACATGAAGTTGGAGTCCCGGTGCATCGCAATCACTGCAATATGGGGACTGGGGTAGCGGTCAGGGTCCGGATAGTAAAGAGCCCCCTTGGTAGCATCAGGCTGGAACTGGATAAATTGCGGTGGCGGTGCGGCAATCGCCTGAGTGGACACCAGCAACATAACCAGGGATGAGATAACACAGACGTATTTACTGGACATCACCGACCTTTCTTCCGACATCAATTGGACAAAAAAAATCATTACCGGGAAATCGGGAATGACAGGCTATTCTATCGTGTTTTCGAAATATGAGGCGCCGAAATTGATGCCGCAACTTCGCCGCAGTGCCGATCGACGAAGCTAAAGCAGGCGGCCGAGGATACCAACAGCGGCGTTGTATCCGATCGGAGGCCCTGCTACTTTAATTGCTGCACTGCGTACTTATCTGGCAAAGCCCGCTAAAGACTGCATGTAGACCGGGTTGAATCCGGCCAGCGCGTCTTTAACAGCATCACTGGGTGAGCCGTAGACGAAAAAACGGATAGGGTTCAACACTGCCAGGAAGCGTTCGGCAAATTTTTCGCCAAAACTTCCGAGATGGATCATCAGCGCTTCGGAGTCGGAATACCGCTCAAAAAGATGGCACACTGTGCCGTCCTCACTCAGATTCCATTCGTAAACCAGGGTGCCCGGTTCATTCGCCTGCGTCGCCTTGACCATCTCGGCCATAAGCGAATGCAGCGCAGCCTCCTGCCCTTCTACAACCTGCAAATCCAGCATCCAAAAAACACTGTCGTTCATATTCACTCACCTTAGCGAATTAGCTGCCGAGTTCGAGTCTTGGATACTAACAATCAAGCAGACGATGCACACCATTAATTTAGCTGGCTCGGGATGCAACGCGCCCTCACCCACGTCGACCTTGGATCAATTCATGATCTTCAAGACCAATAGAATACGAACGGCAACTTCTCGCTGGAAAACGTTGTTCAGAATGCCGGTTTTTGAAAGTCTCACGCCGAATGCCGGCATTTCCAAACCCCAGCCGTTTGAACGAGAAACGTGCAGCGATTTGTCGTCAGCTTACAGCCAGAAGCGACGTCTCGATAACAGTCAATAACGACATGGTGTGGCAATATCAGGGCGTCGTCGAACGCTGGCATCGCTCGATGAAAAATCAGGTGTTGCCGACAAACCACCACCTGCCAGGCGACCTTAAGTCGCGCATTGCTGAGCTCATCGAGTACTACAACACCCAGCGCGATCACGAGAGCCTGAATAGGCTAACGCCTGAAGATGTTTACACTGACCGCGGCCAAACGGTGCTGAATCGACGAACGCGAATCAAACAGAAATCGCTGGCCGATCGACGCCGTCTATACGATTAACAGAAGGTCGCATAGCCATGAACCTGATGAGCTGAAAATCTCTCTGAAGTCAGGGTGCCCTCAGTCCGGAATCCTTTGACAACGTACAGTTTGCTGAACTCAGTCCTATTACGGTTAGGAATAACGGACAAACAATACGGTATTTCCCTATGGGTTTCGGCCCCTATAACCTCTCTCAATCTGAAAACTGTCTCAAGGGAATTCGTAGTGTCTGCGACCGACGACCTTTTAAAGGCGAACGAAAGCTACGCCAAAAACTTCACGAAAAGTGCAAAGCCTATGCCGCCGGCAAAGAAAGTTGCCGTAGTTGCCTGCATGGACGCACGAATCGAGACCGGTCGTTTGCTGGGGCTTGAAGAAGGCGATGCTCACGTGATCCGCAACGCAGGCGGCGTGGTTAGTGACGATGTCATTCGCTCGCTGGCAATTTCGCAGCGGCTGTTGGGCACCGCCGAGATCGTGCTCATCCATCACACCGACTGCGGTATGCTGACCTTCAAAGATGACGCATTGAAAGCTCAGATCGAGCAAGAAACCGGACTGCGTCCGCCATTCGCTCTCGAAGCGTTTTCGGACCCGGAAGATGATGTTCGCCAATCGATCCAGCGCATCAAGTCGAGTCCGTTCGTACCCCACAAAGATAACATCCGTGGATTTGTTTATGAAGTTGAAAGCGGCCGTTTAAATGAGGTCGCTAACTAGGGGTATATGCCCGCTTCGGGTCAGTAGCCGCTCTTCAGTCCAGATACCAGCCTAAAGTCTACTTAGGGGCGTATTGGTCTTGCACCGGTTTAGTTAGGCCGAATTCGATTAGAGCAGGGTCATTCCTGTGCTTGACCAAAGATGTCGGTCAGTTCGCCGATATCTTCTGTTGGTTTAGTGCCCGCCAGAAATTGTTGGAACTCTGGTGAGAATGCGGCGCGCCTGCTCGGCCACCATACTTCTCGAATACCCTTGGCGTGATAGTACTTCCGCAGCATCGTTTCCCATCCCACCCATTGGCCTTCATCGAGAACACTTGATTGCTTCAAATACCACGCGTTTTCCCACAACTTAAAAATCGAAAACAGAAAATAGTGTGCAATAGCCCTTTCTTCGTGGCTTGCGGCCTGCCAATCTGATGACGCTTTGGCGACGGCCAATCCAACCTTCGGAGACTCGATAGCGGGCACGTTGATGGCCGTGATCGCTGCCGTTAACGAATCGACAGCGAGCGCTCTTTGAGAGGTCGTATTTTGCCGAATAGAAACAATAACGAAGACCAGCGAAACGAGTACGGCAATACCACCAATAATCTCTGCTATCGAAGCAAGGGAATCCAGATCCATTTGCCGTCTCCTGATACGCGAACGTCGATAATTCGCTTACGGTCATTAGCAGCCCTTCAGACCAAGTATAGGCCAACGGCAGCTATCGGGGGTGAAGCAGACTTATTGTCGCTATCGTATTGAGAACAATTTCTGCCCAAGCCCCGAGTGTCGGCTTTAATCGATAGCGGTCATTCAGGTCACAAGAAAATTGCAATTACGAAGGGCAGCAACCGGCCACAAGCTGACGCGGCTGTGAGTCTCGAATATCTAGAAATTAAAGATAAAACCAAGCAACGGACCGGACAATGTAATGTCGGTTTCGGTGCTCGTTCCGTCCCGGTCATTTTCTAGTTCGATCGTCATATACCTATACCCGAGATCTAGCGAAAACAGACCGGTCTCGCCAAAAGTATAGCCAATAGCCCCAAGAATATTGAACGTGCCATCTGTGCCACCGCCACCAAAGTCTGCCCGTGCTTTGTAATGCCATTTGTCGTTGAATTTGCCAATGAGGCGACCACCAAGAAACACGTCTGTCTCCGAGATCGCGATTGACAGATTAGCTGGAGTCGCTCCGGGACCCGGCAAAATCAGATCAAGATTCTGATCAACATCGACCAGTCGCGCCCCGAGCAGCACATCAAACGCCGCAGAACCAGCACTATCACCTCCTATCCTGTAGACACCGCCGAGTTCGTAGAGTTTGAGCGTGAGATCCATATCGGTCGTTAAGTCTCCGAGTATTGGTCCCCCCGGGCCAGTCGGAATGACGTTGCTATCTGAGAGGCTGAGATAGATCGTGTCAACAAACGCACCAAAGCGCTCACCCCTACCCTCAACGTGGCCCATGAACACACCATCCAGCTTATCGATCAAATCTTTCAGCGGGACATCGGCACCAAGGATAGGATCGCTGTTTACCGCGACATCCAGCCCAACGTCGCTAGCCCAAAAATAGGGGGCGATTGTCCAATCAATTTCACCCGCATTTGATAGCCGTGGCGAAAGCCCTGAGACTGCAATGATAGCCATTGTTACCAGCAGACCTGATTTGAATGACTCGATAAATGGACATTTTTTCAACGGGTTCATTTCACTGTGCTCCGTAAATTTCTTGGGTTACTCGACCGCATCTGAAAGATCGTAGGAGATGTCGAGTACTGAATTGTCTGCGCGGTAGTGCTCCCACATTGCAACCATCTTCTCTACTTTCTCCGGATACTCGCTACTCAGGTCCTTTATTTCCCCCGGATCTTGCTTCAGGTTGTAAAGCTCCCATTCGCCGCTGGCGAACGGGCGCGGCATTTGGAGGATTTTCCAGTCACCGTCAATGAATGCCTTCAGACCAAAAAGCTCATAACCGACCTGGGCCGCGCCGGGATAAGCTGTGTCAGCCTCACCCGCGAAAAAGTCCAGCGCGGATTGTCCCTGCAGGGGCAGCACTGAACGACCTTTGAAATCCGTAGTATGAGAAACATCGGCAATGTCGAGAATGGTCGGCATAATATCTCGCACATGGACGAATGCGTTCGACATCGTCCCTTCGTTACTCATCGTGCCAGGCAATTTGACGATCAGCGGCGCCTTGATTCCACCCTCACTGGTAAATGCTTTGAACAAACGACTCGGAGACATGCTGGCCTGAGCCCAACCTGGACCGGTTTCGATGAAGGAATTGACCAGCCCGCGATTGTCCAGACTGTTGTCAAAGGAACTAAGGTATTCCTCGGTCTGGCCGGGATACACGGTCGGGAGAGCCCCGTTGGCACCGTTGTCCGACATGAAGAGGATCAGGGTGTTGTCGTACTCGCCGATCTCCTTCAGGTAGTCGAAGACTCGCAAAATTTGCTCGTCCATATAGTCAATCATTGCAGCGTAGACCTCCATATCGCGCGCTGCATTCTGTCGCTCCTGGAGTGACATCTCGGACCAGGCTGGAACCGAGGGAAGGCGTGGAAATGGCTTGGCGTCGTCCTCAATGACTCCAAGATCCTTTAGTGCTTGAAGTCTCTTCTGGCGCAATTCGTCCCAACCAAGATCGTAAGCGCCTTTGTACTTTTCAATGTACTCCTTGGGAGCGTGAAGCGGATCATGCGGTGCCGTGTACGACAGGAAGGCAAAGAACGGTGTACCGTCGCCACGGTCCTCCTCCAGAAACTCCAACAATATATCGGTGTAATACCGGGTCGAGTAAAAATCGTCGGGCAACGACTTCACGTTCTGGCCGTTACGGCTGTAGACCATTGTCTGTGGCGGCGACATCGGCTTTTGATCACTCCAGTGGCTTCCGCCGCCAGGTAAGAGAGCGAACGTCTGCTCAAAACCTCGGGCATGCGGCGTGGTTTCTTTCTCGTCACCAAGGTGCCATTTGCCTGCCATGTAAGTGTGATAGCCATCGGCCAGCAGCACTTCCGGCAAGGCCGCGACTTCGAAATTGAGATATCCAACGTACCCAGGGTGGCCCTCCATTTCTGCCGTGTGGATTTCTCCCATCGTACCCATTCCCGCCAGGTGGTTATCCATCCCCGAAAGCAAAACGGATCGTGACGGCGAGCAAGTGGCC
>JBLHLN010000165.1:0-5698 GCA_047620565.1 Woeseiaceae bacterium | reverse complement strand
TGTTCAAACGGCACCGACATTTCATCGAGAATGACTCTTACCTGCTCAAAATGACGCAATTCCTCCCTCGCGAGCCGCGACATGCGACTGGCAAGCGCGGATCTTTCCGGGTAACGGTAGATGAATCCAAGTGCCGTGGAAGCAGCTTTGAGCTCGCAGTTCGCGTGATCGAGCAGAAGTTCCGGTAGGCGGTCGCAGGCTTCGCGCAGCCATTCGTCCGGTGTTGGCGTTGTGAAAAATTCGCGAATCGCGGGCGGAATTTCCGCAGCTATAGCCACTCAATTACCTCGGCAGCGCTCTGAATACGGTCGCCGGGTTTTTTCGCCAGCAACATATTAATAACTGCCTGGTAGCGGCTTAGGCGATGTGGCAACACCGGCACCGGCGCCTCGCTGTGTTTGAAAATTATTCCCATGGCGTTGACGCCTGAGTACGGTTTTTCGCCGGTCAGCATTTCATACAAAATGATGCCAAGACTGTAGACATCGCTGCGCTCATCGACTCCATTGCCACGGCCCTGCTCCGGACTCATGTAATACGGCGTACCAAAAATTTCTCCGCTGTCGGTAATTTCCTGCTTCAGTCGCATGCGCTTGGCGAGACCGAAGTCGATCAATGCGATGCTGCCGTTGTCGCGCAACATGATGTTTCCAGGTTTCAGGTCCCGGTGCAAAATGCCCAGCGCATGCAACTCTTGGAGCGCGCTGGCAATCTGCTTTGTATAAGTAATTGCTTCATTTTCGAGAATACCGTTCGCGATTTTCTGTTTGAGGTCGCCTCCCGGCAGATATTCCATAGCAATGTGTGCATGGTCATCGCTGACGCCGAGATCGAAAATCTTCACAATATTCGGATGATCAAGCTCTGCAATCATCTCGTATTCCTGCAGGAACCGATCGAACGCGCCGATGCCATCCGAGAAATCCGGAACCTGGCGTAACACTTTTAGCACCATTTCGAGATCGGCAGATTCCTTCTTTGCCACGTACACGGCGGAATGCTCACTGACGGCGAGTCGTTTGCGAAACCGGTAGCCCTTGATCAAAGGATGGATACCGGTGGCCAAATCGCCGACAAACAATGAATCCGTCGACGAAATTTTGCGCTGGTCACGAAGAATGTCACCGATCCTGACGATAAGTGCGTTGTGCCGGATCGCATTCCTCTGGAAATGTGTCGACGCGCCGATTTTCAGAGCCTGCGCTTCGTTGTCGTTGCCAAAATAAATTACTGCCGGAAAGCCTGGCGTGTCCACAAATTGCCGCAAGGTCAGCAACGCATCGCGCTCACCCTGGTCGTCACCAAGCAGGATGATGTCATTGCCGGCACCGGAAAACTCTGCAGGCAGATGACCGGCTTCGGTTGGGTCGTAAGCGGACAGGATGGCGTCAGGCCAATGCGTTGTGACGTGATGCATCAACAACGATCGAAAATCGGCATGGCCGTCAATGATCATGACTTTAATGCTCATGACGGTTTGCTGCGCTAGATTCCTACCGCCGTGCCCTGATCGCTGGTGTCCTCGGAAAAGCCGAGGTCAGGAATATTCAGATTGTCGCGGCGCTGAGACTTGGCCTGGTCAGAGCGTGACTGCTCGAGTGCGCGCAAATACTCAGCCGTAACGTCCTCAGTGACATATTCGCCGGAGAAACACGAAGTGTCGAAATTCGTAATGTCCGAATGGTCGTGCCTGACGGATCGAATCAGTCCATGCAGGTCAAGGTAAATCAGCCGATCGGCACCGATCAGCTCCTCGATTTGTTCAATCGTCCTGCCATTTGCGATGAGTTCTGTTGCAGACGGCATATCAATGCCATACACATTCGGATACCTGACAGGTGGCGCGGCAGAAGCAAAATATACGCGACGTGCGCCGGCTTCTCTCGCCAGGCGAATGATCTGCCGCGAAGTCGTGCCGCGAACAATCGAATCGTCAACCAGCAGTACGTTTTTGCCCTTGAATTCGAGATCAATCGCATTGAGTTTGTGACGCACAGACTTCGCCCGTTCTGCCTGCCCCGGCATGATAAACGTGCGGCCTATATAGCGATTTTTGATAAAGCCCTCGCGATATTTCACGCCCAGGTGATAGGCCACCTGCACTGCGGAGGTGCGACTTGTATCGGGAATAGGTATGACCACGTCAATGTCGTGATCCGGCCACTCGCGAACAATCTGCCCGGCCAGCTGTTCGCCCATGCGCAGGCGTGCTTTATAAACCGACAGGGTATCGATTATGGAATCCGGGCGGGCAAAATAGACGAACTCAAAAATGCACGGCGTGTATCCGGTCTCGCCCGAATAGTCGCGACAATGCATCTCCCCGTCGTTCTCAATAAACACGGCTTCGCCCGGTCTGACATCGCGCAATTTCGAAAACTGCAAAGCATCCAGTGCCACACTTTCCGAGGCGACCATGTATTCGCTGCCCGCACTGGTTTCTCGATGACCGATGATAATAGGGCGAATACCGTTCGGATCGCGGAAGGCAACAATGCCGAAACCAATAATCATGGCGACGACTGCGTAACCACCGGAGCAACGATTGTGCACAGCTTCAACTGCGTCGAAGACCTGCTCTGCTGTCGGTCGACCATTAACGCGACGTTGTAATTCGTGGGCGAACACATTTAACAACACTTCTGAATCTGAATTTGTATTTAGGTGACGCCGATCCTGGCGGGTCAGAAGCTCCGCCAGTTCGTCATAGTTCGTGAGATTGCCGTTGTGTGCGAGACAAATGCCGTAAGGCGAATTGACGTAGAACGGCTGCGCTTCTGATGACTCCGCACCACCTGCAGTAGGATAGCGAACGTGTCCCATCCCGACATTGCCGGTCAGGCTCATCATGTGACGGTGATGAAATACATCTCGCACCAGGCCGTTGCTTTTGCGGACGTTCAGGCCATCCTCGCCCCATGTGGCAATTCCCGCGGCGTCCTGGCCGCGATGCTGCAGCACTGTCAGCGCATCATAAATCGCCTGGTTGACGGGTCCTTTTCCAACAATTCCAACAATGCCGCACATAGAGTCTCAGTCGTTTAGATTTTGATATTCATTGTTTCGAGAAATTAGGTTTCGCGAGTTTAAAGTGCGAGTTCGTCCGGAAGATTCTCCGGTTGAAATAATTCCATGCCACGTGGCGCCATGACACTGATCCAGTCTGCCACCTGGTCTCCCAATGGAATAATTGCCGAATCATGCCACCAATCGTAATCGTAAAATCCAGCATATCTGCCGGTCAAAACAAACAATCCGAGAATCAATACAGCCCTGATCGCGCCAAAAAAAGCACCTAGCGCCCGATCAATTCCGGTGAGCCCTGACATGCGAATTATTTTGGATATGCCCCAGCCCCCCAGAGCGCCGACAGCGAGGATAATAATAAATACCAGTGACCTGCCAGCCCACATCTGCAATTCCGTCGAACCGATGGAGTTTTCAAACCAGCTGCCGGCGTGCGGACCGAGATTCATAGCGGCCCAGATTGCAATTAACAGGGATGCGATAGCAATAGCTTCACGGACAATGCCACGAATAAAGCCGACGACAAGCGAAGCCAGTGCCGCGAGGATGATAACTAGGTCAACGATGGCCATCAGAAACTGATAATTGTCTCGAGTTTCAAATCTGTGTCGCTGGTCGATTGGCTACGGATTCTAACAGAACGATTAGCGGACGCACGCCTGATCTCCCGTTCCAATCATGGGTGCGGAACAACCTGGCCATTGTGGCCGCCAGTGCTCAGTTGTTCGGCAACGGCTTTTGCACTGTCGCGATCTTTTTGCGGCCCGATTCTAACCCTGTGTAACGATCCGGAACCTGTCTGCAACTGACTCAGGAAGGCCGCATACCCCTGACCACGCAGATCCGCTGCCAGGCGTTCCGCGTTCTCCTGGCTGGAAAAGCTGCCCAGTTGTACTGCCCACATGCCAGTGGACGATTCGGTCGCCGGTTCTTTCGTTGCAGGTTCAGCTTCCGGAGTGCTTTCAGCAGCTTCCTGCGGCTGTGGCTTCGGCTGCGGCTTTTCTTCAACCACCTGCGCCGGCTTCTGTTCTGCAACTTGCGGCTTGTTTTCTGCGGCTGTAGCTGCAACCGGCGAGCTCGGCACCGGCTCGGTGCGATCGCGCTCAAGCACTATGGTCTGTTGTTTCCGTTCCTGATTATTCTGTCCGGGCAGTGTTACCGTTTCGCTGACAATTTCACTTTCATCCGACGGTCCGTCGAGAAATATTGGCACAATCAGAATGGCGAAAATTACGAGAACCACGGCCCCGACAATTCGCTCCTGTAACGCCCTGTCCATCATCTGCTGCAACAATCGACCTTCCTCCGCGGCGCGAGTATAGCTTATTGCCGCAGCCAATCCAGCGTCGGACCAACAATATAAAAAGAGCCCGTTATGAGAATCTTGTCGCCCTCGCCGGTGTGCTCACTCGCATACTGCAGCGCCTGCGAGATATCGCCACACACCAGGCAAGGCTTGTGCGTTTGATTGGCGATTTTGGTCGCGAGTTTGGCTGCATTTGCCGCGCGACTGCCTTCAACTGTAACTGCAATCCAGGCACCAACCAATGGCTCAAGCGGCGCCACTATGCTCTCGACGTCTTTGTCAGCCAGCATGCCAACAATGGTAAACGTCACTGGCTCGCCAGGCATGCTCGCCAGGGACTCTGCTAATGCTTTGGCCGAATCCCTGTTGTGCGCGACATCAAGAATCCATGTCTGGCGGCGACTCACCAACTGGAAACGACCCGCCAGCCGCAGCGACGATAGTGCCCGATCCACCGTCTCTCGCTGCAACAGGTGACCCAGATTTAATGCTTCAATCAGAGCAAGGACTGCGGCCGCATTCTGCAGCTGCACATTTCCTGCGAGCGCAGGAGGAAGTAGCCCCTGCAACTCAGTGTTCTGTCCCTGCCAGGTCCAGGCGGAATCAGCCGCGCTTTTCGATTGGTAGTTAAAATCTGTTCCTGCGACAACCAGCCGTGCGCCAATGTCGCTCGCATGGGCACGAATTGCGGCCGGCACAATCTGCGATCCGAAAATCACCGGCTTGCCATGACGCATAATTCCGGCCTTCTCGACGGCAATCGATTCGACGTCGTTACCCAGCCACGCGCAATGATCCAGCGAAACATTGGTAATCAGGCAGGCGTCCGGTTCGACGGCATTAACGGCATCGAGCCGCCCACCCATACCGACTTCGAGAATCTGCGTGTCTACAGCGGCCGTGTCGAACGCCACCAGCGCAGCAAGCGTGCCAAACTCGAAATAGGTAAGCGGCACATCATCGCGGGCCGCTTCGACCTGTTGCAGGGCATGCAGGACCTGGGCGTCGCTCGCCGCTTCGCCGTCGATACGAATGCGCTCGTTGTAGACACTGACGTGTGGCGACGTGTAACAGCCGGTTTTTCTGCCATCGTCGCGCAACAGCGCCTCCAGCATGGCGACGCTTGATCCCTTGCCGTTGGTGCCGGCTACGCTAATGACAAGTGGGGGGCGGGCCAGCTGCAAGCGCGCCAGGACTGCTTGTACACGTTCGAGGCCCAGCACGATCTCGCGAGGCGACAGTGTTTCCAGCCACGGCAGCCAGTCAGCAAGTGATTTGAATGAACCGGCAGGGTTCAATGGAAATCGCCGTAAATCAGCCGGCGGGTTTCGGCCGGTTCTCATATTTGGCAAGCAGGTCTGCAAC
>JBLHLN010000164.1:0-5724 GCA_047620565.1 Woeseiaceae bacterium | reverse complement strand
GCAGCGCGTATTTCGAGCGGCCGGTGTTCGGAGACTGCAAGCACGGCGAGCTGCCTTATGCGAAGTAAAGCGCAGCGAAGCGAGCCATGAGCATAAGGCAGCTCGCCGTGCTTGTAGTCGGTGCGAAAGTTAAAGGATTCGCGGCTAAAGCCGCTCCCACAAAGCCACTCCCACGGTTGTTTCGAGCCCCCTTTTAACTCGCTCGACGCAGTCGCCGCACACCGGCAGCGGAGGCTAAGGTCGAGGCGTATTCGCGCTGTCGCTGGTCAGGACATCACTTGCCGACTCGATTGGATCGGCCTCCAGCTGAATTTCCTCAACTCGCGAGATCCTTGCGACCGCGCCGAATTTCGGATGGTCGTAGTAACGCAACTCGCCATTGCGAACAAGACGGTCTTCCTGGATTCGGTAAAAAACCGGTAGCCGGGTGGCTGCGCCGTACGAGTCAAAATCATACGCCGATGTCGCACGATCGTCGCCGAAATTGCGATTACTACTAGCGTATTCAGACGCGCTGGTGTCCCGGGTATTGGGCTCAGTTGCGCCATATCCAGGCGAGCTGCTGGCGACGCTGTCTTCCAAAGCGATATCCAGGGCAAGGTGCAGGTAGCGACTCAGGTAAAGGGATATCTCGCCATCGAGCCGCAACGGTGGATCACCCAGCCTGCGTAGTCGGAGTGGTCGAATTTCTGCATCAATAACTGTGTCCTGCGTCCAGCCGGCGTGAAGCAAGGGCGTGTAAGCGTCTAGCCGGACCAGCTTGTCGTAAATCTCCAGCATTGAATACTCGTCCGGCTGCATTACCTGCAGTCCAATTTGTTGCGGTCCCGGAATCTCTCCAAGAATCAGCTCTTCGGGCGAAAATGGTGCTGGTTCGATTTCCGTGGAATTCGCAATTCCGTCTTCAGATGTCGTGTCAGAGCTTCCGCCTGCGGGTAATTGTTGCCCGACAGGAAACTGGTCTGATGTCGGATCCATGCTCGCTGCGTCACCGAACTCCAGGAGTGGCAATACTTCGACTGGTGGCTCTTCAGGCAGGAATACCTCGGTGCCGCCGGCACTGCCATCTGCGTACTCAAATATGATCAGCTCGACCGAATAGCGGCGAATTTCCTCGACTTCCGCTTCTTCGACGAGGTCAGCGGGCTGTAGTACCTGTTGGCCGGACGCTGTCGTGGCAAACAAAAACAATGCAAAAATCAAACGCTCTGGTGGTCTGAAAATATTCATAAAAATCCTGCGTAGCCCAATCGAAGTCAGCTCGCCATTACCGACGTTTCGACAACATTCGGCGCAAGTATATCCAGCAATTTCTCAACTTGCGCGAATCGATCAGCAGGAGAATCGAGATCCATAGCAAATTTCAGGCGGTTGGCGCCCTGCATGCGGTAAATATGGCCTTCATTTTGCACCAGCTGAACCAGTTGTACCGGGTCTGCCTGGGTATCTTCGCCAAACAGGAAATAGCCGCCGGTATCCGCCGCATCAATCTTCTCGATTCCAAGCGTAATGGCATTGCGCTTGATGGCCGCGATGCGCATATGATTCTTCGCAGCGTCCGGTAGCAAGCCAAAGCGGTCAATGAGTTCTACCTGCAGTTCACGAAGTTCGGCCGCGGATTTCGCGCCTGAAATTCGTTTGTAAAGTATTAACCGCAAATGCACATCGGGAATATAGTCATCCGGCAGCAGGGCAGGTATGTGCAGATTGATTTCCACGCCCGCATTGAGCGGACGGTCGAGGTCGACTTCCTTGCCATGACGCAGGGCGTCGACTGCCCGACCCAGCAATTCCGTGTACAACGAGAAGCCAATTTCCTGGATCTGGCCGCTTTGTGTGTCGCCCAGCAATTCGCCGGCGCCGCGAATCTCCAGATCATGAGTAGCCAGCGTAAATCCCGATCCCAGGTCCTCAAGTGAATCGATAGCTTCCAGGCGCTTGATAGCGTCAGCGGTCATCGCTGCCCGGGGGGGCGCAAAGAGATAGGCGTAGGCGCGATGATGCGATCGACCAACCCGGCCGCGTAACTGGTGAAGTTGTGCAAGTCCGAATCGATCAGCACGATTGATAACGATAGTATTGGCTGTTGGCACATCGATGCCGCTCTCGACAATCGTTGTGCAAAGAAGGACATTGAAGCGCCGGTGATAGAAATCGAGCATAACCTGCTCAAGCTCTCTTTCCGGCATCTGGCCGTGGCCCACACGAATATCTGCCTCAGGCACGAGATTAGCGAGCTTCTCGCCGATTCTGCCTATGTCGTCAACGCGATTGTGAATAAAAAATACCTGGCCGCCGCGCTTGATTTCTCGCAAACAGGCCTCGCGAATCACGACGTCGTTCCATTCGCTGACAAATGTTTTGACCGCCAGGCGATCCGCAGGAGGTGTAGTGATCAGCGACATTTCGCGAACACCGCCGAGTGCCATGTTCAGTGTTCTTGGAATGGGCGTAGCCGTTAATGTCAAAACGTCTATTTCGCTACGCAAGGATTTGATCGCTTCCTTGTGCCGCACACCGAAACGATGCTCTTCGTCAACGATGACAAGACCGACGTCTTTGAAATCACGGGTATGCTGTAGCAGGCGATGTGTGCCGATGACGATATCGACGTTGCCGGATCGGAGCCCTGCAACGATATCGCGAGCTTCTTTCGCTGTGCAAAATCGTGACAGGACCTCTACCCTGACTGGCCAGTCGGCAAAGCGATCCCGAAACGTCTGGCCATGCTGTTGGGCGAGTAACGTTGTGGGTACGAGTATTGCGACCTGCTTGCCGCCGTGGACAGCGGCGAAAGACGCTCGCAGCGCAACTTCGGTCTTGCCGAAGCCAACGTCTCCGCAAACGACCCGATCCATTGGTGTGTTTCCCGCCAGATCGGCAAGTACTTCGTCGATAGTGCGCGACTGATCGTCAGTTGGTTCGAACGGGAAACCGTCTTCAAAGGCGCGATAGTCTGCTTCGGACCAGCTAAAACTGTGTCCTGGCCTGGCCGCACGGCGCGCATATACATCCAGCAACTCGGCCGCTACGTCGCGAATCTTGTTAATGGCACGTTTCTTCGCTTTCGCCCACTGATCACTGCCGAGACGGTGCAATGGCGCATTTTCCGGCGAGGCGCCGGTGTAGCGGGAAATCAGGTCCAGCGCATGGACCGGAACGTAAAGCTTGTCGCCGTCGGCATACTCCAGGTGCAAAAATTCGCCGCGAATGCCGCCGGTTTCCAGGGTGATCAGACCGCAATAACGCCCAACACCATATTCAGCGTGCACAACCGGAGAACCGGTTTGCAGGTCATTGAGTTGCCGGATGATGGTTTCCGGATCGCGCTCGGCACGACGGCGCCGGTTTCTTTGCCGTGGCTTCTCGCCGAACAGCTGCTGCTCGCTAATAATTGCAAGACCGTTCTCTGGCAATAGAACGCCGTTTTCTATGGGTGCAATCGCGACGCCAATCTGCACGTCACTTGCGATGAATGCCTGCCAACTATCGATGCGCGAAAGTTCAATGCCGCGGCCGGCCAGTAATTCGAAGACACTTTCACGACGGCCAGCAGAGTCTGCCGTAAATAGTATGCGGCCATCGAATTCCTGCAGAAATTGCATGAGCGACGCCGCAGAATCTTCATAGCGGGCCTCGATTCTCAAAGCCGGTGGCATTTTGGTGGTCAGATTCAGCGCGTGATCGTCGTGGAGCGATTGTGCGCTGTAGCTGATCTGGCGGAATGACTGCAATTTTTCGCGAATCTCTTCCGGGGCGGCGAAACTTTCACTCGGACTGAGTATCGGGCGTTCGGGATCGAGCTTGCAGAGCTCGAATCGTTCGCCTATTTCCTGCCACGATTGATCCAGCATTGCATCCAAATCCACGGGCGCCATGACGACAGCATTGTCTGGAAGATAGTCAAGCAGGTTCGCGGTGCTGGCGAAAAAAAGTGGCAGGTAATATTCGATTCCGCCGTGGGCAATACCGTCCGAGATTTCCCGATAGACACGCGATCGCGATGGCTGTCCTTCAAATCGTTCCCGATAACGAGCGCGAAATTCGCGAATGTCTGCCTGATCAAGTGGCACTTCGCGCGCAGGCAGAATTCTTATTGTTTCAAGTTTGTCGCCGGACAATTGCGTTTGCGGATCGAAATACCTGAGGCTCTCTACTTCGTCATCGAAAAAATCGATACGCACCGGAACGTCACAGCCCATAGGGAATACGTCAAGTAACGAACCGCGAACTGCGAACTCGCCATGTTCACTGACCTGCGGGACACGCAGGTAGCCGCTGGCGGCAAGTGAACCAGTGAATTCCAGCCGATCAAGCAATTGGCCTGCCCGCAAGGCCAGGCTGCGGGCCGCGACATATTCGACCGGTGACAACCTTTGTAGTAACGATGGTGCCGATGCGATGACGATACCGTCAGCGAGACCGGGCAGGTCCGCAAGCACACTGAGTCGCTGCGAAACGATGTCCTGATGGGGCGAAAATGAATCATAAGGCAGCGTTTCCCACTCCGCGAAATGCAGGATTGGCAGGTCTGGCCCGGCAAGCCATCTGATTTCGGCCTCCAATTGATCCGCGTGACGCGGGTCTGTCGCCAGGAACACCAGCGGTTGCCGCAAGGATTGCGCAAGTTCTACGGCCGCCAGCGGCGCGGCCGCACCTCTGAGTCGGCCCAGCGCGTTGATTGTTGACGCATGTCCATTATCAGAGGAACCGGCGACGATGGAATTAATAAGCAGGTTTTGCGCCACGTGATTTGCAGAGAATTTGCGGGCCGGAATTATGGCACAGACAACATGTGCCTGCTCCTAACGAAAAACGCGCAGCCAGGCTGCGCGTTTTCTAAAATCGAATGGATGCGGAGATTAGCGTTTGCTTACCGCGTGTACTACCCGGTCATATTCGAAGAAGACCACAAATCCGGCATATTCCCAGCGGGAAATAGGCGGATCACCAATTGCTGCCCGGGTCGACTGCGGTGCGCCAAAATTTGCTTCAACGCTTGCTTGCGTCATGCCGCGGCTTGGTTTGCCTGCCTGGTCGAATGTCGACGCCTGATCGCGGCCACTCATGTCCAGTGTCTGTGCCTGAGCTGCCGTAAACAAGCCACAACACAGGGCTGACAAAACTACTAAACGGACCTTCTTCATTGCGTCTCTCCATCGATTGGCCTGCGACTATAACATTGCCCACAAAGCCGAAAATAGTTGATTCAACGGGATTTTTACACCCTCTGCTGCCGGTCACACTGAACTGGTTCTCAGTATTGCGGGAATCCGGCAGGTCGCAATACAGTAGCCGCGTGGGTGCTTCGCTGAATGCGACACAGGTCACATTTTGGCTGAACTGTTAGGGGTCTGTCTGTCGGTGGAACTGCCCATTTATGTGGTTTAATGCGCCGGATGATCAAACCGGTAGAACTCTTCATCGGCCTCAGGTATTTGCGGGCCAAAAGAAAAACGAGATTCGTTTCCTTTATTTCGTTTATATCGCTGGCCGGTATTGCGTTGGGAGTTGCCGCGTTGATCGTCATTCTCTCCGTCATGAATGGCTTCGAAGGCGAGCTCCGCGATCGCTTGCTAAGCATGACTGCACACGGTTATGTCACAAGTCCGCAGGACAAGGTGGAAGACTGGCAACAACTGCGGCGGAAAATGTCGGCGGCACCAGGCATCGTCGCCGCGGCGCCGGTCATTGAAATGGAAGGCATGATTCGTACCGGCAAAT
>JBLHLN010000163.1:0-5767 GCA_047620565.1 Woeseiaceae bacterium | reverse complement strand
CGCAGCATGTTGCAAGGCCATCTCATCGCCGCAGGTTTCGAGGCTGAATTCGCTAAAAACCTGAGTTTCCTGGTGGTCCCGGTAATCGAAGTAATTTTGTTTTGGCCAGTACTTCGGCACAACAAACATGCGCTCCTGAAATTGTTTCGACCGGCAAGCCTCAATCCGCACATATTACTTGCCGCATTTTGCATCGGCCTCGCAACAAGAATCACTTACTGGGGAGCGCTGATCGCGACCGCGGCGTTCGACTGGCTGGGATATGCAGAGCCCGGCACGAACGCCGGGCCGCTATTCTGGTTTGCCTGTCCACCGCCAGCAGCTTTAATTCTTAGCCTTCTTGTCCTGGCGGTACTGACACCGATCAGTGAAGAGATCATAAACCGCGGACTGATCCTCGGTGCGCTAAGCCGAAGAAAACCAATTGTTGCCGTTGTTGTCTCGGCCTTGCTGTTTGCAATCCTGCACGACCCTCAAGGGATTCCGGCCGCCTTTGTGATAGGGATGCTACTGGCTTTGCAGACGCTAAATTCCCGCTCCTTACTGCCATCCATGGTCACACACGCGAGCTACAATTCGCTGCGCATCCTGGATTGGGATTGTTTTCACGGAATCTGGAACCCGGAATTTGTGACCGCCGGATCAAGATTGGTTGGTACGGCAGCAATCGTCGTTGGCAGCGCGTCGCTAGCGGTGGCTTTTTGGCTCGCCTTAAGAATAAAAGGCCAGGGCAAACTCGCTGCCCCGGCCCATTAACGCTATTTGGCTCTATCTCTCGCTTTGGCAACTCGCTCAATAACGTGCGAAGTGAACATCACCAGTCCCTCATAAAAATTGATCAGGTCTCGGCCAACCGTGGATGTATTGGTTACTCCGCCGTAGCTGTTTTCGGGTGTACAAACACCGTGGCCACCACTGACGACCTGGACTTCATTTTGGGTAAGTTTACGCATGACAAAAACCTCCTTGTTTTGCCGAAATGTTCCGCGCTTCCGGCGCGGTCCCGCGATTCGCGGAGTATTAGCGTAAGCGCAAAAGGCAATGGTGGTCAGCACCTGTTTATCGGACTTTCACATAGAAACGGCGCGCCTGTTTACGCGCAGCTATTTGCGATTCTGCCACCAGTCAGTCAATCGAAAAGCGGCGACACGCGCCTGCACATACAACAAGCGCAATGATGGCAAAGGAAACCCACCGGGCATACCGCGCATCACGACAGGCAGGGAATCAGGAATGCGCCGATCATCACGACCTGTATGTGCCAGCCAATCCGCAACCTGTTTTCCACACCAGGTAGAATTGTTAACGCCATTACCATGGTAGCCGAAGGCATAAAATGTTGACGGATCATCATCAAGCCTGCCCACTGCCGGCGTGAGGCGCCTGGTCAGGCAAACAAGACCATGCCAGCTGTACTCCACCTCAACATCTCGCCATTGCGGAAACAGCTGCCCTACCCGGGCAATAATTTTCGAAAAATTTGCCTGTGCGTTCCTGCTACTTCCATCGGAGCTACCGCGACCGCCAAGCATCAGGCGCTTGTCGGGAAGAATACGAAAATAGTCAAGCAGATCCAGCGACGTAATAGTTGGCGATTCCGTTTGCCATCGATGAGCCTCAAGCTCCGTCGTACTCAGGGGGCGTGTGACGACAATCGAACTAATGAGTGGCAGGGTTTTACCATGAAACCCGCGATGCAGACTTTCCGGCGTAAACCCGTTAGTCGCGACGATCACGTATTTTGCGCGCAAGGAGCCAGTGGCCGTTCGCAAAAAGTGGTACTCACCATCTTTTGTCCACTCAAGGACCTGGCTTTGTGTATGCAATATCGCGCCACGTCTGACTGCTGCATCAGCAAGACCACGCGCGTAACGCAACGGATGAATACCGAAGGTAGGACGTTGCGTAATGGCGCCGGATTGCAGAGGAAAATCAAAAAAGGCTTCCTTGACCTGATCTTTCGTAAGGACCGCGGTATCGAGCCCGAGCTGGCAGAATTGTAATTCAGCGAGTTCTTTAAGTTCCTCGAAAGCGCCCGCCGAACAGGCGACTTCGATCTCACAGTCACCCTGAATCGGTGAATCGATTTGTTCGTCGAGTATGATATTGCGCACCAGTTCGACGGCATCAAGCTGCGCCTGGTAAAAGTCGCGAGTATTTTTGACGCCGTATTTCCTGATCAGTCCCAGGGTGCCGAGCGACGTCCCACCCATACTGCAAAAGCCACCGTTTCTGCCAGACGCACCCCAACCGATGTGGCCGGCCTCAAGTACGCGGGTATCGATCTGGTAATCGCGACAAAGGTGATACGCAGCAGATAAACCGGTATAGCCACCACCGATTATTGCGACTTCACATTTCGCGTCGCCGCTGAGCGAACTCGCGTGCGGCATCAGCTCTCCGCCGGTTGCCTCCCAGTAGGATGGCTCGGCCTGATCGAACCGGTACATGTCTTCGCTATATAAATTGCTGCTCATAAACGTCGTGATTCTTTTTGTTCAGGCGGCCCGTGCCCTTAATCTTCCCAATAGAGCGTCTTTGCGAACATAAAACAAGCTGATCAAAATGGCCGCCAGCAGTGGCAATGGCACCAACACCAGCGTGTACCAACCGTACAGGTACATAATCGTGCCCGCCAGCAAAGAGCCTGTCGCTGACGTGCCAAATACGCAAAATTCATTCACCGCCTGGGCCTTGAATCGCTCTGACATCGAGTATGTCAGCGTGAGCATCGTTGTACCGCCGACATACAGAAAATTCCAGCCGATACCCAAAAGCACCAACGCAAACCAGTAGTGCATCATAGACTGGCCTTGCAGTCCTATTAAGCATGCGGCGACAAGGCCGACACCGCCAATCGCCATCATGCGCGTGACACCCAGGCGCTCCATGAGAAAACCGGACACCAGGGATGGTGCGTACATGCCAATGACATGGCTACGAATTATCTGCGCAGTTTCTTCCAGCGAATAACCGCCGTTTATGTGCATGCTAAGCGGCGTGGCCGTCATGATGAATGTCATAACGCCATACGCAACCGTGCCACCCATTACGGCCACCAGAAATACATGTTGTTTCGCAATTTCCCGCAACGGTCGTTGTTTTTGCATACGAGTTTCATGATCTTCGCCGCGCAACGGTCCGAGTGCGAGGAACAGCAAAGATTGCAACAGAAACAAAACCGAGACCGCAACGAGGGTGCCTGCGTACTGCACCGAGGGGATTGCATATTGCCCGTACTTCACAAGTTCGGGACCTACGATTGCCCCGCCTATGGCTCCGACCAGCACCAGCGAAATCGCCCGCGGCGTATATTTTGGCTCCACGCTTTCCGCGGCCGCGTAACGATATTGTTGCGTGAACGCCATGTTGATGCCGAACAATGCCGCCGCCGCGATAAAAATTTCGAAGCTGTTTTCGTACAAGGCGTAGGCCGCCAGCAGTGTCGCGATGACCGAAAATAGTGAGGCGATTGAAAAGCCGGCGCGACGACCTATACGCCGCATCAATATCGTTGCCGGTATTGTAGTCGCAGCCACGCAGACAACCATGATCGAAATAGGCAATGTTGCTAACGAGGGATTAGACGTCAGTTTCGACCCGATAATTCCTCCCAGCGTCACCATGATGATCGCGCCTGTCGCAGAAATCAGCTGGCACATGATGAGAATTACGAGGTTTCGAAGTGGCATCAGTCACGACAATTCAGGGCAGGAAGCTGCGCATTCTCACACATTCGGCAGCGCATGTACCTCGTTTATGAACTCAGCATGCGCTCAGCAATTGAGCGTCTATCGAGACGCAATCTATCGCTATAATGCGCGACATAATGCTCATGGACCTGCATACACATACGACGGCATCGGACGGCTCACTATCGCCCGCGGAACTGGTCGCGCGCGCGGCGGCTCTGCGCGTGTCCTGCCTTTCAATTACTGATCATGATTCGATCGGCGCTTATGCAGCACTGCCTGACAGGGTGATTGGCGGTGTTACCGTGATTCCAGGCATTGAATTCTCAACCACCTGGTCGGGACGCAACATTCACGTACTCGGCTTGAATATCGACCCCCACAACGAAATTCTTCAGCGCGGCATTCAACATCAGCAGACGGCACGTAATCAGCGGGCGGAAAAAATCGCGTATCGCCTCAGGACAACCGGCATCAATGAGTTGCTGGAAAAGGTACGCCTGGCAGCTAACGGCGCGACTATTGGACGACCACATTTCGCACAGGTTCTTGTGGATGAAGGGAGCGTCGCAAACCTGAAACAGGCATATCGAAAATTTCTAGGTAACGGCAAGCCCGGAGATGTACGCCAATACTGGGCCGAGATGACCCATGTAATAGACTGGATATGTGCATCCGGCGGCACCGCCGTGCTTGCGCACCCCCTTCACTACCAGCTGACCGCCACGAAATTGCGGCAACTGTGCACGGAATTCAAAGCTAGCGGTGGACAGGCCATAGAAGTCTGTAATGGCATACAAACCGAGGCCCTGACACAGAAGTTAGCGGTACTTTGCGAGGATCTGGAGTTACTTGCATCGTGCGGATCCGATTTTCACCATGGCGGCAATAGCTGGTCAGAGATCGGCAAGTTTTCCCCCTTGCCCGCGTCATGCAGGCCCGTTTGGGACCACTGGTGAGCAAGTCAGGGCTACAGGTAAATGACGCGATCGTCATCCCGGATTCTGAACTGATCATTACCGGGATACGCGCTCAGGGACCTGGTGGGCAAAACGTAAACAAGGTTTCATCGGCCGTACAATTGAGATTCGATATCCAGGCATCGACAAACCTTCCCGAGCCGGTAAAAACGCGACTCTTGTCCCGGTCGGATCGGCGAATTTCCAGTAGCGGCGTCATAACGATCAAAGCGCAACGTTCAAGGAGCCAGGAAAAAAATCGCATTGATGCGTTAAAGCGACTAAAAACATTACTCCTGGAAGCGACAATCGTTGCCAAAAAACGAGTGCCAACAAAACCCAGCAAAAATTCGAAACGAAAACGACTGGACGACAAGTCACGACGTTCGCGCCTGAAACAATCACGCGGAAAATTTACAGAATAATACGCCCTTTACTGGCGTTACTCAGCACAGTGGATTTTGTCATCCAGCCATTTACAGCCAGCGCTATCCCAGTATTCGTTCAGGCCGATCGCCTCGGTGAATTCCGCAAATTCCG
This sequence comes from Woeseiaceae bacterium, assembly GCA_047620565.1. GTDB lineage: Bacteria > Pseudomonadota > Gammaproteobacteria > Steroidobacterales > Woeseiaceae > SZUA-117. Next base: position 576 of record JBLHLN010000163.1, on the reverse strand, counting down.
GGTGCTGGCGAAACGCTTTGAATTCTTCGACAAAGATAATGTCGAGTTCCAGCGCGCCCGGATTTTGTTCCACGTTTCTCGCGACGCTCATCGCCCGATCAATGTCGCCAAACTCATTCCAAAGTGCGACCTCAATGGTTTTTGGAAACCATCCTGCCGCCGTCAATTCCTCCAGGTATTGCATCGACGCGTCACGGCTTTCCGCATCGTGTAAGCCGACAAATACCGGATCAACCCAATCGGTCGGCAGGTCGCCTTGCGCAAATCCGAGTTTGGCCAACGTCACAGCTTTGTCGTACTGACCAGTCCGAATCAGGAACATTGAATACGCCATATTGTGAATCGGCGCCTCCAGTTGCATCGTACTGGCAATATTAAAATAGCGTGCGGCGGTCTCAAGGTCGTTAAGCCAGAAGCTGGTAATCGCCATACGGCTGATAATGATCGCCTGATCCGGGTGACCAGGGTCGAGTTCCATGGCCCGAACCGCGTGCCTGTATGCATCATCCAGTCGACCTACGCTGGCCAGCGCTCGCGAATACCAGGCATGCGCAATTGGCTCGACGGTCTCTGAAT
>JBLHLN010000162.1:0-5772 GCA_047620565.1 Woeseiaceae bacterium | reverse complement strand
CGGCAAGGTACAGGAAGTATCCGGCGACGGTGTCGTCGGCGAGCAACCCCACCTGAGTCCGGGTGAGACCTTTCGCTACTCAAGCGGTGCGGTTCTGGACACTCCGGTCGGCGCCATGCAGGGCAGCTACAGAATGCAGGCGGACAATGGCATCGGTTTTGATGCGCCCATTCCTGCGTTTACGCTTGCTGTCCCCGGCATGCTTCACTAAGAAGTCCATGGCAGAGTATGCGATTGGCGACCTGCAGGGCTGCTACGATCCTTTTCGCCGACTCCTGGATAAAATCGCATTTGATCCTGAATATGACCGGCTGTGGTTGACTGGCGATCTCGTCAATCGTGGTCCGAGATCACGGAAAACGCTTCGTTTTGTCAAGAGTCTCGAAGACGCGGCGATAACCGTGCTTGGCAATCACGATTTACACCTGATCGCGCTTGCGAACGGAATCCAGGTATCCGGAAGTCATTACGAGTCATTACGCAAAATTCTGCGCAAGAAAGGCCGTGAAGAGCTAATGGACTGGTTGCGCAGGCAGCCACTCGCGTATTTCGATGAAGGGCTCAATACCATGATGGTGCACGCCGGTATTCCACCCGAGTGGAGCGTCAAAGACACGCTGGCGCGTGCGGCGGAAGTCGAAGCAGCATTGCGCAGCGACGACTACGTTGAATTTCTGCAGAAAATGTATGGCAATAAACCTGCGAAATGGTCCGCTGAGTTAAGCGGCAAGAAGAGACTGCGATTTATAGTCAATGCGTTAACCAGAATGCGCATGATCGACGAGGACGGTTGCATCGATTTTAGCCATGCCGGCCGACCCGAAAACGCAGCGGAAGGATTGCGACCCTGGTACGAAGCAGAAAATGCTAACTGGCGTGGCACCCGTATTGTGTTCGGCCACTGGAGCGCCCTCGGACTGGTGGTTAGCGACGACCTGATATGCGTTGATACCGGTTGCGTGTGGGGTCGAAAACTTTCCGCTGTCCGGCTAAACAAAAATGCCAAAATATTTTCGGTCAAGTGCAAAAACTGATCATTTTTTGTACAGCGTGACGCCCGTGTCGCCGAGCGGGCATTGAGAGTAAACTTGTGCCTGCATGGCTGACGAAAACACCATAAAAACAAACAATGCGCCAAAACCTGTTGGTGCGTACCCGCACGCAAAACGACTGGGGAACCTGCTGTTTCTGTCAGGTATTGGGCCACGACCTGTGGATGGTGGACCCGTTCCCGGCGTAACACTCGATGCTTCCGGCGAGGTCGCCGATTATGATATTGAGCAGCAGTGCCATGCTGTTTTCGCCAATGTTCGGGCGGTACTTGAAAGCGCCGGAGCTGATTGGGAAGATCTCGTCGATATAACGGTGTACCTGACGGACATTCGACGCGACTTCGCGAAATTCAACGAAATTTACGCCAGCTATTTTTCCACTGACGGTCCTTGCCGCACCACTGTCGAGATCAACCGACTGCCTACGCCGATTGCGATAGAGTTAAAGTGTATTGCGCAGGCAAGAACGAAGTGAGGAGCAAGAAATGCAGTCGCTGACAGCTTTCAATTTTAAGCAATGGATTGATGATCATCGGCATCTTCTGCAGCCGCCGGTATGCAATCAACAGGTGTTCGAAGAGAACGATTTCATCGTCATGGTCGTCGGTGGGCCAAACTCGCGCAAGGATTTCCATTACGACGAAGGCCCTGAGTTTTTTTATCAACTTGAGGGCGACATGCTGCTGCGGACGATTCAGGATGGCGAACGCGTTGACATTAAAATTGCTGAAGGAGAAATCCTGTTACTGCCGCCAAAGGTTCCGCACTCGCCACAGCGCTTTGCCAATACAGTAGGTCTCGTCGTAGAGAGAAAACGGCTGGCCGACGAACTCGACGGCTTCATGTGGTTTTGCGACGAGTGTAATAACAAGTTATACGAAGAATATTTGTACATCAGCGATATCGTCGGACAGCTGCCGCCGATTTTTGATCGCTTTTACAGTTCAGAAGAAAACAGAACCTGCGATCAATGCCAATCCGTAATGCCTCAGCCGGATAATTCCTGAGCCCTGTATGCTCAAGATTGATATTCACACACATATTCTTCCGGAAAATTGGCCCGACCTGAAAGAACGCTACGGCTACGGCGGCTTTATTCAACTTGAACATCATGGCCCGGGCTGCGCCCGTATGATGCTGGATGGCAAGTTGTTCCGCGAGATCGAGGCGGACTGCTGGGACCCGAATGTACGCATTGCCGATTGCGACCGCACCGAGGTCAACGTCCAGGTCCTGTCGACGGTGCCAGTCATGTTCAGCTACTGGGCCAAGCCCGCTGACACTGCCGATCTTGCAAAAATTCTGAATGACCATATCGCCGGGCTCGTGAACGAGTTTCCGCGACGGTTTATCGGTCTTGGCACTTTGCCAATGCAGGATGCCGACCTCTCCATCAAGGAACTCGAACGCTGCCATAATTCGCTTGGCATGGCCGGCGTGCAGATTGGATCGCACGTCAATGGCTGGAATCTTGACGACGAGCGAATTTTCCCGGTCCTGGAGGCTGCAGCAGATCTTGGTTCTGCCGTTTTCATTCATCCATGGCAAATGCTTGGCAAGGAACGCATGGGGCTGTACTGGCTGCCGTGGCTGGTTGGTATGCCAGCGGAAACAGCATTATCCATCTGCTCGATGATCTTTGGCGGCGTTTTCGAAAAATTGCCTAAACTGCGAGTTGCATTTGCGCATGGCGGTGGCGCATTTCCTGGCATCATCGGCCGCCTGGAACATGGCTTTAACGTACGGCCGGATATTGTGGCAACTGCAAACGAGAAAAATCCGCGTGACTACATTGGTCGGTTTTATGTCGACTCCCTGGTGCATGAGCCCGCCATGCTCAATTACATGATCGAACTCTTCGGCTCTAATCGGGTCGCGCTTGGCAGCGACTATCCGTTTCCCCTTGGCGAACATCACCCCGGCAAGATGATTGAGGAAATGCAACTCGACAAAAAAATCAGCAACGACCTGCTGGCCGATTCCGCACTGGAATGGCTGGCTCTGCAACGACGGGACTTCGAGTAGTGCAATACGAAGCCACCCGGAAATTCGCCAGGGCGCTGGATGACGCTGATGAGATTCGTCAATTTCGCGACCAGTTCATTTTTCCGCTGCAACGTGATGACCGTCGCAATATCTATTTATGTGGCAACTCCCTCGGCCTGCAGGCAAAACGCGCTGTCAGGTTTGTCGAGGAGGAACTTGAGGATTGGGGCAGGCTTGGTGTCGAAGGCCATTTTCGTGCGCGTCGTCCATGGATGCCGTATCACCGCAACGCCACACAGGGGTTCGCCTATCTGACCGGATCACAGGCGGACGAAGTTGTCGCAATGAATACGCTGACGGTCAACCTGCACCTGATGATGACTACGTTCTATCGACCCGATAGCAAACGTCACAAGATCGTAATCGAGTCGACCGCGTTTCCGTCCGATCGATTTGCGGCTATGTCGCAACTCAAGCTACACGGCTTCGATCCTGATGAGGCGCTGATCGAATGGCGGCCGCAGGATGACGATCAGCTACATATCGATGACCTGGTGCATATCCTGGATACCCATGCGGATGAGGTCGCGTTACTTCTGCTGCCGGGCGTGCAGTATTACAACGGACAGGTGCTGGACATGGCTGGCCTTTGTAAGCTCGCCAGCGACAGGGGCTGCGTCATTGGGCTTGACCTCGCTCATGCGGTGGGCAACGTACCTCTTGCGTTACACGAATGGGGACCGGATTTTGCCGCCTGGTGCACCTACAAGTACCTGAATGGAGGCCCTGGTGCCGTTGGCGGCGCGTTCGTACATTCGCGCCACCTCAACAACAATGACACACAACAACTGCTTGGCTGGTGGGGCCATGAAGAAACGACCCGTTTCAGGATGGCGCCGACGTTTACGCCGGCAAAGGGGATTGAGCTCTGGCAACTCAGCAATCCGCCGATACTGTCGCTGGCACCCGTCCTCGCTTCGTTGCAATTATTCGAGGAAGCCGGAATTGGCAATCTGCGGGCGAAATCTCTGCATCTGACCGGCTTTCTGGATTTTTTGCTGCGGACCAATTTCTCCGGCAGCGTTGAATCGATAACGCCGGCCGACGCTCGCGGCTGCCAGCTTTCGCTGGTAATTCGTGACAAAAGGCTGAAAGCAAAAGCGGTATTCGATAGCCTGGAAAAGCTAAACGTGACAAGTGACTGGCGCGAACCGAATGTCATTCGTGTCGCCCCGGTACCGCTATACAACAGTTTTGAAGACGTCTACGAATTTTCAGCAAGACTGCGACTCGCGATCGATGAAAATGAGTAGAGGCACTGTAACCATCATCGGCGCAGGTCTTTGCGGCAGCCTGCTTTCTATCATCCTCGCACGCCGTGGCGTAAAGGCCACTGTGCTTGAACGACAGTCCGATCCACGCACTACAAAGGTTGCAGCCGGTCGGTCGATCAACCTCGCATTGTCGGCGCGCGGCATTCGCGCGTTGAAACATGCGGGCATCTTTGATCGTGTTGAGCCTTTACTGATGCCAATGAAAGGCAGGCTCATTCATGAGGATGCCCACGCGAATGATTTTCAGTCGTACGGTCAAAAGGACGATGAAAAGATATTCTCTGTGTCACGTGCAGATCTGAATCGCATTCTCGTTGATACAGCTGATACAGAGCACGGCGTGAAAATCCGCTTTCAGCAGGAGGCAGTATCTTATTATCCGGATGAAGCAACTTTGCGCGTCCGCGATCATGAAAAATCAGCGGACTATGACGTCAAATCCAAACCAATTATTGCTGCCGACGGCGCCGGATCTGTAATTCGCCGTGCTTACGGTGATTCCACAGTTACGGGCGCAAGTGAATCGTTGCTCGAGCACGGCTACAAGGAGCTGACAATTCCTGCCGCTGCAGATGGTCAGTTTCAGCTCGAAAACGATGTGCTGCACATTTGGCCGCGTGGTGGATTCATGCTCATTGCGCTACCGAATCCCACTGGCGACTTTACGCTGACGCTCTTCATGCCCACCAGTGGAAAAGCGAGTTTCGCGTCGCTGGACACCGAAGAACACGCCGCAAAATTTTTCGCCCGGCATTTTCCGGACGTAGTACCGCTGGTTGACAATCTCGCTGCGACAATTACCAACAATCCGATTGGAATACTTGGCACTGTTCGCTGCAAACACTGGCACGACGGGGAGCAAATGCTGCTTATCGGGGATGCAGCGCATGCGGTTGTCCCGTTTCATGGCCAGGGCATGAACCTCGCCTTCGAAGACTGTGTGGTTCTGGACCAGGTATTGGAAAACCCAAATGCTGACTGGAACACCATTTTTGAGGTGTTTGAAGCCGAACAAATCGCAAATGCCAATGCCATCGCGGATATGGCGCTCGACAATTACGTCGAGATGCGCGATCGCGTTCGCGATCCAAAATACGTTTTGCGAAAAGAACTATCGTTTGAACTCGAACGGCGCTTACCGAACCGATTTATTCCACGCTATTCGATGGTCATGTTTCATGACGAAATTCCCTACGCTGTTGCACAGGAACGCGGCGCAATTCAACAAAAATTGCTGGAAGAGCTGACCGCCAGCGCAGACTCGATGGAGCAGATCGATATTGACGCAGCTGTCGCCGCGACAGAAAAACGCGTCCCGCCACTACACTAGGCGTAGATAGGAACGGCCGGTGTTTGTGGGAGCGACCCCTGCGTCATTTTCGATCCAGGACCTCGAACGT
>JBLHLN010000161.1:0-5796 GCA_047620565.1 Woeseiaceae bacterium | reverse complement strand
TGCCCATCCGGGCAAGGTGGTTCTCCGAAAGGAGGATGTGGCCGACCTGGCAATTATACGGGTGACCCATCGACGTTGGCTTCCGCATTTACGGAGGTTAATCATGTCTATTAAAAAGAGAAAAACCCGAATAATATGGCCCAGCGACCCAGAGTATCTGGACTGGTTCTACAAGCATTGGGGATCTGGGCAGTCACTTACGTCGCCCCAAGCATCGCGTTCCGTGGAGCAGGAGTCTCCTCCTGAGCCGCAAGAATTGCCACAACACCAACCGGCGCAAGACCCTTCCCAACCATCTGACGGACGCCAAGAGGACCATCTTTTGGCGAACACAGAATCAGGGGAGGATTAGTCATGTCCATTTCACGCAGGCAATTTGTTCTCGGTACAGCCGCAGGTCTCATATTGCCGTCGTATTACGACAAGGTACTTACCTACTTTGAGAACCACGATGCGCCGTTAATTGAAATTCCGAAGCGCACCAGCTTAGACTTGTATGCCCTTGATCTCGGCTCTGGGGACTACGAGTTCAACTTGGGAAGTCCATCATCAGAGCCACCTGCAATGACCGTCCGAGAATTTGCGATTCATTACTATGGTAACGAGGATAAGTATCGGGAGGCGTGGTGCTGGGAAGAAGACGCAGAAGTCGACTTCGATGCATACATGGACCCGGACGTAGTCTTTGAATTTTGGGCGCGCTCTAATAGCTCAAATGCGAAGGCGTATCGACTGCTTGAAGGCCTCGATCTCGAACCCGATCTGCATGGAGATGACGCGGTCGGTGAAATCCTGTTCATAGATGGTCCCGCCCCTGGTAATGACTATCTCGGCGCGCAGGCAACTGACGAGGTAACGATCAGCCTGCTGCAAAAACGACTTAACGATTTAGATACGGGAATTCGTATCTCGATGGCCTGACAAGCATCGATGTAGATTTCAGTGAGCATGGCCAGAGGGTGGCCTGGTAATTGGAGAAATGCCTGCCCTGAATATGGGCGACTTGTGTAGATACGACCAAATCAATTACGAGTGTTTTTGTGCAATAGTGATTTCGACGATTCAAAACTACCGGAGTTGTAGGGATCAAAGCCGGTTTCTTCGACAACAAGGAAAGACGACTCTTCGAGACTCGTTAACGATGGAACAGTCGATGTGTGATCGTCATCCTCATGTTTTTCATCTTCAATGGGTGTCTCATCCACGGGAGTCCTAGATCCGTCCAACTCGGGCGAAACCTTACGTTCTAGCCATTGAGAAATTCGATTCATAAGCGATGGTATTAGGTGAAATTGGGCAATCGACTTGTGATCAAATTCTGACAAGAATCATCGAAAATGTCGTCTGACTACATCACAGCTTAACGTCGGATTTCGCCGTTCTTATGTAATGTGATTGTGCAGAAAATAGGCTGCTACGGATTCCGTAGCGTAATGTCCGCTTTTCCCAATACCGGACACTCAGATTGCTCAATTCAATTGTTTTTGAGTGGCCGTTTTCGGCCAAAAGCAGACAGTCAACCTGTGGATTCTTCGCCCATCCCGACAACCAGCAGCAATACGAAGTTATGAATAGAAACGTATAGAAGAAGTATCAGGCCAGCGACGAATACGAGTTGAACTTGAGCAATTCCGCCCGCCGCAGCCAGAAACTGTACGCCTACATTCGCAAAGCCCAACATTGCCAATATAGACTGCCCTTTCGTAGTCGGCGTATCGGCAGCATTTCTCATGTACCAGCTTACATCCGCTAACTGTGCGACACCGAACAAACCGCAACTGGCACGCCAGGCCATGTCTGGCGTGATTTCAATCTGGCCCAACAGCCAGGGGACGAACGAAAAGAATAGAACGATAATGCTCGTTCTTATCAGTATCAGAAAATGCAGGCGTTCCTTCGAGCTCCAGCTGGCCTGCCTACGTCTGAACACAGCTGCAATAGCGGTGAACCCGGTAATCGCGATCGCGACCTCTGCGATGGTCTCCAGTATGTTCGGGGTTTCGAACAAATCAATATCGCCTAATAGAAGAGAGATTTACCATTGTCACTGCCGTCTTTTTGAATGTCCGCTTTGGGTCAAAAGCGGCCCCTCAAAACAGACTAAATTCTATCATCTGAGTTGCTGGTATTGGGGTAAAGTGGCCACTCGCCACTCAACTTCAGCGGCTGGTTTCGGCCAAAAGCGGACGCCATTGCGGAAGGTTATCTACTATTTGGCTCTTCACGATTGGTGGGCAACACTAATTAGGGTGAAAACGGTCATTTCGTTCCAGTCATGTCATTCGGCTAGATTCGTATCAGAGTTTAATTGAGTGACGTCATTGTAGGACGCGATGTGTTTATCTGGCTCTGATGTTTCTAAAAACTCGCCGAACGAATCGCTGAAAACGTCCCGACGAATCGACCACCAGGTCTGGAATCCGGGCCTCGCATAGTAAGTCAGCATGAGTCGCTTCCAACCGAGCCACACGTCTTCTTCTAAATATCCCTTTCGATATTGATAAAACATATTTTCGAAGTAGTGGAATGTCGCAAAGAATAATTGCGAGATGCGTGCCTTCTCATCGGCATTCAGCTCAGCGAAATTTTCCATTCCCTTGACATACAGGCTGGAAAGCTCGGCGTTACTGGACATCGTCTGATTAAGGCTACCGAAATCCGATACGACTGATTGATAAGTCGAAGTTCTCTCCGTATCTGTGTTTTTTCTTATCTGTACGGCGAGATAGACCAAAGAAATAACTACTCCAATGGAACTAATGAACTCCCCAATATTGCCAAGCTCATTTAATGTCATTGCAGCTTCCTTTCGGCAAGTCAGACCGTCGTTTGAACTAGAAGATTTCTCGGATGTCCGCTTTGGGTCATTAGCGGACACTCACTAGGTTCCAGATACTAGCACCTGAGTGGCTGCTTTCGGGGCAAAGCGGACACTCGCCACTCAACTCCAGTGGCTGGCTTCGGCCAGGAGCGGACGTTCGCTACCCCAGCGTATGGCTTGTTCCGAAACTCTGTGTGAGGATATCGATACGCTGGGCGACCAATACTTAATCTGAGGTCTAAATGGACAAGACAAGACTCCAAACTTACGCGTCGATCGGCGAAATAGTCTCCGCGGTGGCAATTGTTTTATCGCTGATTTACGCAGGCTACGAGTTTCGGCAGTCCTCGACTCTGACCAGCCGAGATGTCGATGTGCTTCTCTTTGAGCGTAGCCTAGAAACAAATCGCATGCTCGTAGAATCTCCAGGGCTCGCCGAAATTTTGTTGGCCGGGAGAACCAATCCAGAAAGCTTAACAGGCGCCGACTGGCTCCGATTTGAAACCTATCAACAAATGTGGTTCAACTCTTGGGAAATTGCCTGGTATCACCACGCTGACGGTATTCTTGACGACGTCACGTGGAACGAATGGAACGGCTACTTTGTTCAAGCATCCGAGAGAAGAAACGTTGAAGTCTGGGCCAGAATACGGGTCGACTTCCAGGGCGACTTTCGCGACCACGTTGATGCATCAATGGGCATCGAACCAGGGCCCAAGGTTGACTCGCCGCGTCCGAAGTAACGTCGAAAACGCGAAATCTCAGAACCACTATTAAGTGCATGCCGGATCCCGATGACCGTCTGCTTTGGGTCATTAGCGGCCTCTCAAAACAATCTGGATATTAACATCTGAGTGGCCGCTTTCAGGGCATACCGGACACTCGCCACTCAGAATATCAGCGGATGCCAGCGGCTGCTAATGACCAAAAGCGGTCATTCACCGAGATCGTTTGTTGTCGCACTTTCGAGCCACGGCGATTTCTGCAGCGTCAAGGAGCAGGTCTGCAAGTGTCTATAATCTGACGAAGAAATGGCGCGTTTTATTTGCGAAGTAGACCAATGACAGCATGACCGGGACTTCGACTAAGACACCCACAACGGTCGCCAAAGCCGCGCCTGAGTTCAGACCGAACAAGCTGATAGCAACAGCAACGGCCAATTCAAAGAAATTCGATGTTCCTATCAATGCCGCAGGAGCTGCCGTATCGAATGGCACGCGCCACAGATATGCCCAACCGTAGGCAATGACAAAAATGCCGTAACTCTGTATCAGCAGCGGAATGGCGATCAGTCCGATGACCAAGGGTTTGTCGATAATCGTTTGCGCCTGAAATCCAAACAGCAAGACGACAGTGGCCAAAAGTCCCATGATCGAATAGGGTTTCACGTTGCCAGAGAATGACGCGATGCGTTCATGATTGCCGGAACCATCCAGTGATTGTCGTGTGATGTAGCCCGCGGCAAGCGGAATGACAACGTAGAGAACGACTGAAAGAAGCAAGGTTTCCCATGGCACTACTATGTCAGTGACGCCGAGCAAGAATGCGGCTATGGGTGCGAATGCAAACACCATAATTATGTCGTTAATTGAGACTTGCACGAGCGTGTAATTAGCATCTCCGCGAACGAGCTGGCTCCAAACGAAAACCATAGCCGTACAGGGTGCAACACCGAGCAGTATCATTCCCGCGATGTACTCCTTGGCGGTTTGTGGCTCGATTATTCCGGCAAAAACATGTTCAAAGAAAAAAATGCCAAGCGCGGCCATACTGAATGGCTTGACCAGCCAATTGACAACCAGCGTGATACACAGGCCTTTCGACTTTTTGCCCACATTCTTGAGTGACGCAAAATCGACGTTCACCATCATCGGGTAAATCATCACCCAAATGAGAACGGCGACCACGAGATTTACATTGGCGTACTCAATACCAGCAATTAGCTTGAAGAGCACGGGGAATGCAACACCCAAGGCGACGCCCGCGGCAATACAAAGACCAACCCAAACCGATAGATATCGCTCGAACAAGCCCATGGGTGATGCTGTGTCAGTTGTCATAACAATTCTTTGTCAATTCGGCTTTTGAGCATTTGATATGCATCGTCAAATGCTCGATTTATCTCTTCGTCTGTGCCGTCCGTTTTTGCAGGGTCCGGCGTACTCCAATGTCTCTTTTCATTAGCGGACGTTCAGACTAAATTATTTTCGCCTGTGCTTCCCAACAATCTCCTGGAAGCGTGGGTCGTCGCGCACGGGATCAAAGCGCGGATCGGGCAAAAGACCTTCGATCGACCACCAGCCATTTTGTGTGAGGTAGTCATCGAGTTGCTCTATCAAGACATCGTTGAACCCCGCGGGCGCGAGAACCCTCTTGATAGCGTCTAGCTGGATCCACGACGCGATCAATGCGTCCGTCGATCGTGGCATCAGTTCCACCGCTCGAGCGGCCGCGCGTATCGCCTGATCACGCTCACCGAGCCCCAGCAAGGCCTCCCCCAGAGCGACGTACAGACGGGCATCGTCCGGTGCTTCCTCCAGCGCCGTCTCGACATGAGTGCGAGCGGCCTCAAAGTGAGGAGCGGCGAGCTCACTCTGCCCCGCGAGAGCGTAAGTCACACCGTAGTATGACTCGATCGGCACGTACCCGTTCGGAGTATCATCGACGTCAACACCCCAGTCCCCAACATAACGAAGAGCCATGTCGTAGTCTCGCTCATAGAGCGCCACCATCCAGGCATGGTAGTCGCGGAAACTCATCTCGCGTTGACTCTCGACCGCGGCCTTAAGGTCGGTGAAGTCACCGTCCCGGAGCATAGGAATCAGGACCTGCGTCAAGTTGGCAAGCCGATTGTCCGGGGCAATATCCAGCCTGCGGGCATAGTACCGTTCGGCCGCCGCGTAATTTCGAAGATGAAGGTTCGTGTCAGCGAGATAACCTAGCGTATTGCCATTCCTCGGATCGAGCTCCACGGC
>JBLHLN010000160.1:0-5800 GCA_047620565.1 Woeseiaceae bacterium | reverse complement strand
ACATCGCAATCAGTCCCTGCATGCTGTCATGGTTCAGCCAATCCGCTTCAACCATGGGAATTCCGCGATGCTGGCCTTCAAGAAACGAACGCGTCACAAGCTGCGTCAGGTTCCGATAACCGCCAAGATCCTTGCAAAGCAACACCATGCCATGAGGGCGATCAATTTCGTCTTCATTGGCAATGCGTAAGTCGACACCGATTAGTGGCTTGACGCCAGCAGCAAATGCTTTGCGGTAAAACTTGACCAATCCAAACAGGTTACTCTGGTCTGTCAGCGCAACGGCCGGCATGCGCCAGTCCGCACACCGCGCCATTAGCGCCGGAATTCGCACCGTGCTATCGACAATCGAGAACTCGCTGTGTAAATGTAAATGGACGAAAGGCCTGGTCACGGTATCTGCATGCTGTCTTTTGTTATTGGCGTTTGATCTGCTGACTATTGTAGATTTTTTTGCGTCAACAGGTGAGCGAATTCGCTAACGGTTTGAAAGACCGTCTATGTTGCGGGCAAGGCCCATGCCTGTCTATGCACTCACGATGCGCCTCGGTGCCATATCCCTTGTGCTGGCTGAAGCCATAAGCGGGATAGATTTCATCATATCTGACCATCATCTGATCACGGTGAACCTTGGCAACGATCGACGCCGCGCTGATCGCCGGGTTGCTGGCGTCGCCACCAACAATTGCGTCGCCAGCGATCTGGCTGCCATAAAAATCCAGTCTCGGCAGTCGGTTACCGTCGATTTCAAGACGGACCGGCATGACTCTCAGGCCGTATATCGCCCGACGCATTGCCAGCAACGTCGCCTGCAGAATATTGAGGCAGTCAATTTCCGCTGCATCAGCCCAGGCGATCGACCACGCGATTGCCTTGTTCTCGATTTCTCGCGCTAATTCTGTTCGTCGTTTTGCAGACAGTACCTTCGAGTCCGCCAGGCCGTCCAACGGTCGTTGCGGATCGAGAATTACCGCACCAGCCACAACGGGCCCGGCAAGGGGGCCCCGACCAACCTCATCGACGCCGGCAATCGGTCCATTCGCTCGAGAAAATAACTGTCCCTGCACCGTTAGCTTCGCCCTGCCAGTTCAAGAACTGCGGCCGCAGCACGCTCGTTCGCGCCCTTCGCCAAATCAATACGTAATTGGCCAAATTGCCGGCATATAGCGTCTTTCTTGTCGGGATTGTCGAGCATCTCGCCAACAGCAGCAGACAACGCCTGCGGCTTCGCAGCGTCCTGCAGAAATTCAGGAACCAATGGCTCTTCGGTCAGAAAATTCGGGAGAGCAAAATGCGAAACTTTTACAAGCCTGAATGTCTTCGCAATTGCATAGGTCAATGATCCGAACCGATACGCAGCGATGACCGGCTTACCAAGCAGTGCGGCCTGCAACGATGCTGTGCCTGAAGCCAGCAGAACCACGTCGGACGCCGCGATGGCCGATTGTGCATTGCCATCCGTTAGCAGGAATCGATCTTCCACACCGGCGACCGCAAGATCTTTGGCAAATATTTTCCGGAGTTTCTCTGACACCATTGGCGCTACGAATCGCAATTCCGGGCGCGCAGCGCTAAGCAGAGCGCATGCTTGCGCGAATACCGGGCCAAGCCGGGAGACCTCGCTATGGCGACTACCAGGGAGCACTGCAACCACTTGTTTTCCAACAATATTAAGCTTTCGCCTTTCTGCGGCAGTGTCAAGATCCGTCGGCGTGTTATCGGCGAGCGGATGGCCTACAAATTCGGCATCAACGTTGTGCTTATCATAAAACGACTTCTCAAAAGGCAGCAGGCACAAGACTTTGTCGACGGCTTTTTCTACTTTACGAACCCGGCCCTGCCGCCAAACCCACACCGATGGACTCACGTAATGCACCGTCTTGACGCCCCGCGCCCGCAATTTCAACTCTAGTCCGAGATTGAAATCCGGCGCATCTATGCCGACGAAAACATCCGGAGGATTGTCCGTCCATCTCGTAAGCAGCGAACTACGCAGTCGCAACAAATAAGGGAGTCTTGCCAATGGCTCTATCAGACCAAATACCGCCAGCGATTCGGCAGGTTCCAATACTTCGCATCCGGCTGCCTGCATGGCAGGACCGGCAACGCCTTCGAAATGAATATCGGTCACGCGACTTCTTAACGAATTGATCAACCCGGCGCCGAGCAGGTCGCCGGATGACTCTCCGGCGATAAGGGCTATGCGCATAGTCACGGCCCCGCTTATCGCAAAATGCCGCGCTCGGACGAGCGCAGCGACTCGAGAAATATTTCCAGTTCCGGCTGATCAGCGACGACTTCTTCAAGCTGAGCAATTGCTTCAGCAAGTTTGTGACCTTTACGAAAAACGAGTCGGTAGGCATTTTTGATGTTGCGAATCTGCTCTTGCGAAAAGCCGCGTCGTTTCAGTCCTTCGGCATTAATTCCTTTAGGTGATGCCGGCTGACCTCCGACCAACGTGTACGCCGGAACATCCCGATTCGTTCCCGAGTACATGCCAAGAAAACTGTGCGCTCCAACTTTGCAGAACTGGTGCGCGCCGGAGAATCCGGCGAAAATCACCCAATCGCCGACATGAACATGACCCGCGAGCGTGGCGTTATTCGCGAAAATTGTATGATTGCCAATCATACAGTCGTGTGCAATATGCACGTAGGCCATTATCCAGTTGTCATCACCAATAGATGTGACGCCTTTATCCTGAATGGTGCCACGACTAATCGTGCAATTTTCCCTGATAGTATTGTCGTTGCCGATTTCGAGCCTGGTTGGTTCGTCGGCATACTTCTTGTCTTGCGGGTCGTCGCCTATCGAGCAAAACTGATAGATATGATTATTAGCGCCCATCCGCGTTGGGCCGTTAACGATGACATGGCTCTCGATCCGACAGCCAGGACCAATTTCCACATCGTCTCCAATGACCGAGTAAGGGCCAACTTCTACATCATCCGCCAGCGTTGCCTTGTCAGAAATAATTGCCGTTGCGTGAATCTTCAAAACTATGCTCCGGGAGCGCAGGTAATATCGGCGGAAACAGCGAGCTGCCCGTCCACGGTTGCGGAACACTTGTAAAACCAGATACCGCGCTTAATTTTTTCAACTTCAACGTGAATAACCAACTGATCTCCCGGTAATACTGTGCGGCGAAATCGCGCGTTATTAACGCCTGCCAGGAAAAATAACGGTTTCGGATCAACATCACCCAAAGTCACGTGCGACAACACGCCCCCTGCCTGCGCCATCGCTTCAATTACCAGCACGCCAGGCATGACGGCCTTGCCCGGAAAATGCCCCTGGAAAAAGAGTTCGTTCGTGCTGACGTTCTTGATCGCTGTGACAGATTTACCTGGCTCGCAATCTGTGATCCGGTCTATCAACAGGAATGGATAGCGATGCGGCAGTGTCTCCATTATCTGCATTGCATCCATCCTGAACGCCTTATCCGCCATCGTCATCCGCCTGCTTTTCGAGGTTGCCTACTCTTTTGGTCAACTGATCAAGACGTTTGAACCTGGCTACTTTGCGTTTCCAGTCCATGTTCTTTTCTGCTGAAAAAGTGGCCAGATAAAACCCTGGCTCATTTATGTCTTTGGTAATGACCGAATTTCCTCCAACGATGACATCGTCACAGATGCTTAAGTGCCCATCAATACCGACCTGACCTGCAAACATGCAACGCTTGCCAATTGACGTGCTTCCGGCAACCCCGGTCTGTCCAGCCAGAGCTGAGTGCTGGCCAACACGGACGTTATGCGCGATGTGCACCAGGTTATCCAGCTTGACGCCATCTTCGATTACGGTGTCATCCAGCGCCCCGCGATCAATAGTTGCGTTGGCGCCGATTTCAACGTCACTACCTATCTTGACGCCGCCAACCTGTGGCACCTTGACCCAGCCGGAATCGCTCATAGCATTGCCAAAACCGTCCGAAGCAATGACAGCTCCAGCGTGAACTAAGCAGCGCTCACCTAACTCAGCATCCTGCACGACCGTTACGTTGGCATTCAGACGCGAACCACGACCGATTTTGCAACGCGATCCGACTACCACTCCTGGCCCGATGTAGACATCGTCCTCGATGACAGTATCGCTATCAATGACAGCATTAGCAGAAATTTGTGCGCTTGCAGCAACCGTTGCTGATGATGAAATCACGGCGGACGCATGCACTGCCGCGACAATAACCGGATTGGGATGTAATTGGCTGGCAATCCTTGCAAATAGCAGATACGGATCTTTTGCGATAAGAGCATTGACCGGGCAGTCATTCGCGTCGGCGATCTTGATGACTACCGCAGAAGCTTTCGTACCGAGCATCTGATCTCGATAAGCCTTGTTAACAAAGAAGCACAAGTCTTCATCGCCGGCCCGCGACAGTGTTGAGACGGCAGAGACTTTTGCTTCAGGATCGCCAATAAGCTCGCAACCGAACTGAATAGCCAGTTCACCGAGGCTAATTGCCAATCTGGATCTCCCTAAGTTGATTGCCCGACCAGTGACCCGATCAATGGCCCGAGCCAGGTAATCTCACCCCGGCGGACAGCCGGGTTGACGAGTTACTGCACGGACTCGAGCGACACGGGTCCTGGCATTAGTTACCGGCGGCCTGGAAGTTTGCTTCCATTGACCGCAATACGTTTTCAGTAATATTGACCGCAGTACTTGCGTACAACACACCATCACCCACGACGAGATCAAAACCGGATGCTTCTGCAAAGTCCTGCACTTCCTTTAGAAGCGAACGTTGTAAATTTCCAAGTTCCTCGTTGCGCCGCAGATTCAGATCCTCACGAAATTCAGTTTGCAAACGCGTAACTTCACGCTGCAAGTCACGCAGGTCTTTTTCGGCGTTGCGCCTTTCCGTTTCACCCATCACGGCAACATCGCGCTGAACGCGTTCACTCAGTTCTTCGAATTCCGTTTGCTTGGCGACGATATTGCGTTGACGAGGCTGAAACTCTTCTTCAAGAGCAGCCATCGCAACACGAGCCTGGGGCGCCTGTTCCATCAATACCGGAATATTGACAACGCCAATCTTAAGTTCCTGCGCATGCGACGGCATGCTAAATGCAAATACCAGCGCGATCGCTGCTACTAATTTAAACAATTGTGGTTTTACAACATTCATAAAAAATCCAATCCTTAAAACGCTTGACCAATGGAGAACTGAAACCTTTCGGTCTGATCTCCGAAATACCTGTCGTTGCCATTGTACTCATTTAGCGGAGTCGCATAGCTAAACCTGAATAATCCAAGCGGTGCCAGCCATTGTACAGCGACGCCTACCGAGGTTCTCAATTCATCAAAACTCGGCTTATAGGTAACTGGGGCACCCAGTTTGTCTGTAAAGGCAACTTCGCCGGAATTGAAGACATTGCCTATGTCATAGAAGATGCTTGCCCGCGCCATACTGCTGAACTTCTCCGGAAGCGGAATTATAAGCTCAAGTTGGCTGGCAACCAACACATTGCCGCCATATGGGTTGCCGAAACTGTCCCGCGGACCCATATAGGACTCCCGATACCCGCGAATGGACTCTGGTCCGCCACCAAAGAACTGCTTGTATGGTGGCAATGCTGTCGTATCACCGAAAGCTTCGCCAAAGGCCAGTTCCGCATTTACGCGGAACGTCCAAGCACGGTAAAGCGGGATATATTTTGTATAGTTGTAGCGCGCCGTATAGTACTCGACATCACTTCCCGGGACGGTGACGCCGAGAAAGAGGGTCTGACGTGATCCACGGTTGGCAAACAATGCGCGATTCCTGCTGTCGTATGACCAACCCATGATCAATTCGAGC
>JBLHLN010000159.1:0-5824 GCA_047620565.1 Woeseiaceae bacterium | reverse complement strand
TACATGGTTTAGCTCACGAGGCACCGACAGATATTTTGTTTGCCAGTGCCACCCAGTTGGCTATGCTGACCTGCTCCGGTCGTATCGTCGGATCGAGTCCGACAGCCTCAATGTCAGCCACTGTAGCCATCCCCTGAAGCGCGTTACGTAAAGTCTTGCGGCGCCTCGAAAAGGCCAGTTTTACCAGCGACTCGAAGGCCGCAGTATCATGAATCCTGAAATCGGGTTGTGGGATGGGACGCATTCTCACGACGGACGACACTATTTTCGGAGCTGGAGAAAATGCCTCTCGTGGCACATCAAACAAGGGCACTACCTCGAGCGCGCAACCCAACATGATAGTCAGCCGCCCATAGCTCTTGTTGCCGGGTTGCGCTGCCATACGATCCACAACCTCCTTTTGCAACATAAAGTGCATATCCTCTATGGAATCCCTGAACCGCAACAGGTGGAACAACAATGGCGTAGAAATGTTGTAAGGCAGATTGCCAACGATGCGCAGTCTGTCCCCCAGGCTGGCAAAGTCGAAGGTCAGGGCGTCTGCCTCATGGATTCTTACATTGTTGTTGTCGGCATAGCGTCGAATGAGGCGCGGCACAAGATCGCGATCAAATTCAATCGCGTGCAACGTCGTCGCAAGTTGCGCCAAAGGCGTTGTGATCGCGCCCTGGCCAGGTCCGATCTCGACAATCGTGTCGCCCTGTTGCGGAGATACTGCGTGCACTATCTGCTGAATGATTTCATCAGACGTCAGGAAATGCTGGCCAAATCGCTTGCGTGCCTGGTGCCCGGTCATCCGGTGGTTGCCAGTTGTGCAGCGAGCGCGACTGCCGCAAGCATGCTGCCATTGTCTGCAGTGCCACGCCCGGCGAGATCAAGTGCTGTGCCGTGATCTACAGAGGTACGAATAAAGGGCAGACCAAGGGTCACGTTGACTGCATTACCGAATCCTGCGTACTTGACGACCGGCAATCCCTGATCGTGATACATCGCGAGAATCGCATCTGATTGGCCAGCGGCAGGCGTAAAGGCGGTATCGGCGGGCAGCGGGCCCTCGACATTAATTCCACGAGATCGGCATGCCTTTATTGCAGGCAGGATAACGTATTCGTCTTCGCTGCCAAGGTGGCCGGATTCACCCGCGTGCGGGTTTAAACCACATACCAGGATACGGGGTTCTTGCAGTGCAAACTTCGCAACAAGATCCCTGTGCAATACCTCGATGACTGCGATGATTCTTTCGCTGGTCAGATAATCTGCAACTTCGCGAAGCGGCAAGTGGGTGCTTGCAAGCGCGACCCGCAGATCGTTTGCCACCAGCAACATGACCGGTGTCGGGGTGGCCGTTTTCGCGGCGAGATATTCTGTGTGCCCGGTAAAAACAATGCCCGCATCGATGATGACGCTTTTTTGCAGGGGCGCCGTCACCATCGCGGAAAACTCGCCCGACAAACAGCCTGCAATAGCGCGATCCAGGCCATCGAGCAAGGATTGTGAGTTGCGTGGATCAAGATTGCCACACTCGGCCGGCTCCACAAGTGCCTTCGACAGAACCTGCAGCTTGCCGGTTTCTCTGCTCGTCTTTGCGTCGTATTCGACCAGCTCTATGTTGGATCCGAGCAGTTTTGCGCGCCGCGCGAGCGTATCAATATCGCCAAGCACGATGATCTGGCTGGCCCAATCTGTAGTCGCAAGATGCACGCAAAGATCGGGGCCAATGCCGGCGGGCTCGCCAGCGGTGACGACTATTGGTTTTTTGGCCAGACTAATCATCCAGGGCCTGATCCACTGATGTCGGTGGCTTCAGCTCAGATTCGTGAGTCGACGAATGCTTCGTCGCGAATTCGTCGTGTCCAAAGCTCAGTTTCATTAGTCAGTTTGCCGTTGCGAACTCGTTGCACGCAGTTCGTTTCTTTCAGGTCATCCGTGTTGTCGTAGACGCGACGATCCATGACTTCGAGCACGTGCCAGCCGAAACGCGAACGAAACGGTTCAGACATGACGCCGATTTCCAGTGCATTCGCGACCTCTTCAAATTCGGGAACGAAAGTGCCGGGTCCGGTCCAGCCGGTTTCGCCACCCTGGCTGGCGGAGCCGGGATCGTCCGACAGTAGTTTTGCGACCTCAGAAAATTCCTCGCCGCCCTTGATTCTTAAAACCGCATCTTCGAGTTGTTGTTTTGCGGTTTCCTCGTCAATGATTTCGTTAGTCGTAACGAGGATGTGTCTTGTTAACATTTGATCGATTTCGCTTTTCTGATTGACGCCACGAATTTCGTTGACCTTGACCAGGTGATAACCACTCACTGCCCGAATGGGCGCAGAAAAATCGCCTTCCTGCATGGAGCCGACGACATCAGAAAACAACGTTGGTAGTTGGTCGCCTTTGCGCCAGCCGAGGCTGCCGCCTTCAAGACCGGTTTGACTGTCCGAGTAACGAATCGCGAGCTCACCAAAATCGCCCCCGTCGATCAATTCGCTGTAAATTCCTTGTGCCTCTTCTTCAGCCTCTGCATATTGTTCGGCGGTCGCAGCTTCTGGCACTGAAATGAGTATGTGCGACAGATCGAAATCAGAATTCACAACAACGTTATCTTCAAGGTCGGCAATGCACATATCGATCTCACGCGGCGAAACGGAAATTCTTTGCACAACATCGATGCGCTTGAGTTGTTCAATTATCAACTGCCGGCGTGTATCACGGCGGTACTCGGCGTAATCAACACCATCCCGAGCCAGTATCGCGGGCATTTCCTCGAATGAGAATCCGGCATTGCGGGCAATCTCCGCAATGGCCTGATTGAGCATCTGGTCGGAAACCTGAATTCCGATGCGGTCGGCGCGTTGCATCTGGACTTCTTCGTTAATCAGTCTCTCAAGAACCTGCTCCTGAAGAATATCCGCCGGCGGCAGTTGCATGTTCTGTGAAACGGCGTGCTGAATAATAAGGTCCTGCTGGCGTGCCAGCTCGCTTTTAAGGACGACGCCTTCGTTGACAATGGCCGCGACGCCATCAACGAATTCGCCGGTCTCGGACAGCTCCTCGGCAAGGACCGTCGTTGCAGCAGAAATTAACAGGAAAAAGGGTATTAAATGTTTGATTTTATTCATAATAAAACAGAATCAGTGCCCTGAGCAGCCCCGAATCTTTAGTACAGGTTGGGTGAATAGCCAAGGATACCATGCTCAAGCAGCTTGTCGGCAGACGTGCCGACGCTCATCATGCCTTTCAGTACAAACTGTAGACCGATCGACGAATCCGTCGTTCCATCCCGTGTAGATATATAGCGGCGTGTCACCAGGCGAAATCCCCAGCAGCAGCTCTCGTATTCGAGGCCATAAAACTGCTCCAGCGTACGCTTGTCGCGGAATGAATAATTGTATCGTCCGACGAAATTCCAGGTTTGCGAGACCGGCCATGACCAGGACACGTCACCTTGCTCCAGCGCCTGCCTGCGATAGCGATAGGCGAAGTTTAGAATCTTGTTTGTTTGCGGTCGGTACTGAAGGCGCGCCTCAGACTGAGTCGTGCCTGTGTCGCCATTACTCCACTGGTGGCCAATGTCGAAATTGAGGTTGTCGTACAGCAGGAAGCTAAGCTCCGCAATGTAGTCCGATGAATCGCCAATCGCCAGGGGCTGTCCGGGCAGATCGACGGCCTGGTCACTTAAGTAAAGCGCCTGGCCTATGGTCGCAGACATAAGTTCCCGCCCACTGTCGGCGTCCATGATTCGGGACGTCACACCGATACTTAACTGATCGGTGTCGGCGATCCGATCGACGCCAAGAAAGCGATTCTTGCGATAAAGCTGCACGAGGTTCAGGTCAGGCACGATTGTGTCGAACACCGGCAAGCCATCCTGATTCCGGTATGGCACGTTGACGTAGAGCAAGCGTGGTTCAAGCGTCTGGATGCGACCGTTGGTCTTCAATTGGCGTTCAAAAATCATGCCTGTGTCTATGCTGGCAATCGGTAACGATCTGCTGGGTTTGCTGTCCTGACCTGGAAGCAACCCGTCCAGGTTGTAGGTCGTGTAGTCCAGCGCCAGCGCAGGTACAACAAACCAGCCCGGCTTGCCAATCGGCAATTCAATCTGTGGCGATGCATTCGCACGCCAGCCGGTAACACCGACTTCACGGTCGAAATAAACGAGCTCACTGCCAAATCCGAAGTTCAGGCCGAGAAAACTATCTGGCCAGTAACCGTTTGCGGTCAATTGAGGCAAACGCCGGTACGGTTCGTCAATTGGCGCAATTGCGTCGTCGATTGTCTGGTAGTCCTGCACTCTGCCGAGCAGCGACCAGCGTTCGCCGTGATAGTCCAGCAACAGGCTTCTGTTCAGATGTGTGATGCTTGCAATGCTGAGGTTGCCACCCAGGTCTTCGAAATACTGGTTGTCAGATATCTCGAGAAAGTCCACCCGGTTGCGCCAGCCATTCTCAAATAATGTCTGGTGCTGAAAATCGACTTTCTGCCGGTCATCGCCAAACTCGTCGTCATTCGGCAGGTATTCGAATTCCACCTGACCGGCACTGTTTTTAAGAAGGTAGCGAAATTCGGTGCCGATTTGCAGGCCGCGTTCGGTCAACAGGCGAGGCGTAAATGTGGCGTCGTAGTTTTCGCGAATATTCCAGTAATAGGGCACGCTGAGTTCATTACCGCTGCGGCCGGTACTGCCGATTTCCGGCGCGAGAATGCCGGACTTGCGGGTGTCGCTCAACGGGAATGAAAAATACGGCGACCAGATGATCGGCACACCCTTAAATCTCAGTTTTACGTCACGCGCAATGCCAACTCCCGTCTGGCTATTGAGGTCTATTTCGCCGGCTTCAAAAATCCAGTCATTCGACTCGGGCGGACAAGTCGTATAACTGACTTCTGCAAGTTGCAGACGTCCTTCCTGGCTAATTTCCAGTACGTTCGCCGCACCACGGGCGCCACTTTGTCCAAGCTGGAATTCGGCGCCCTCAAACCTGATGCGGCCGGTCGTATAGGAAAATTCGGCGGACGTGCCACTGACCGCAGTATCCGGACCCTGATAACGAACATTTCCCGTCAGGAGCAGCGACTGCGTGTTTGGATCATAATTCGCATCTTCGGCACCGACGAGTCTGTCACCACGTCTTACAATTACACCGCCAGACAATGCAGCGGTGGGATTATCACCAAAAGTGGTTTCAATTTCCCCGGCCTGGAATTCAATGACATTGGGATCGTCGTCGCCGAATTGCTGCAACGGAGAATCAGCGCTTACGACTGGCGTTTCAGGAACTTCACAGAGCAGCCTTTGCGCTTGCGCCGGAGAAAGCGCCAGCAACAAAAATGCGCCGGTTACTGGGAGAGCATATCTGAACAAATCGCTGCTTAAATGTCTGTTAAAAGGTAACGATGACAGGATGTTACGGGGAAAAGATGTTATCCGCTATGACGATTTGTTACCTTCGCATAGTTCGCTACACCCTTCAACGCGATGTGGAGACCTGGCATCACGGACTTAGACCCGAAAACGGATGTTCGTTTCAGAGAAATGACCGCCTGGCTGGCGCAATATGCCGAATTCGCTGGTGTCACGCCGACGCCTGCTTCCGCTGACGCCAGTTTTCGGCGCTATTATCGTGTGCAGGGCGAACGAAGTTGCATAGTCATGGATGCGCCGCCGCCCCGGGAAGATTGCCAGCCATTTGTGCAGATAGCCGGTTTCCTTGAATCGATGGGTCTTAACAGCCCGCATGTTATCGCGGCGGATTTTCAGCAGGGATTTTTGTTACTGACGGATTTCGGCTCTGTGCAATACCTGGACGAGCTGCGAGAACGGCCTGATCGG
>JBLHLN010000158.1:0-5841 GCA_047620565.1 Woeseiaceae bacterium | reverse complement strand
GCCCATTGCTGGCTCGCCGATGCCGCGTGCACCAAACGGGTTCTGTGGATCGGCAATATCGACCGCGCCGGTCCGCGTAACTGATGGCACATCGAGGTAACTCGGGATACCGCACTGGTGATAGCCGACATTTGCAGGCAAACCATTTTGTGGGTCGTAAACATGGCGTTCCAGGCCTGCCATGCCCATACCCCAAACGGCGCCGCCCTTCATTTGTTGTGCGAGACCCAGCGGATGCACGACCGTGCCGCATTCGGCGATGCCGACGTAGTCGAGAATTTCGTACCGGCCGGTTTCAGTGTCCAGCTCAATCTCGACGAACGCGCACGCGAGACCGGGAATTACGCCTTCTCTGTCGAGGTTATCTTTCGCGACGCCAACGAGGCCGCTGCCGGCGATATTCTGCACCGACCGCTGCGTGATCTCGTGGATGTCTTCCGGATAGGTCTGGCCACTGAATTCGCCACCGAGCTGAATTGCGCGGGCGGCAATTGCGCCGTACGACATACCCTGCGCGGTATTGTCGGTGCGGAAAACGCGCTGGCCGTCAATATCATAATCCTCTGCTGCGCCGCCCATGGTTTCAGCAGCGATACGCTTCATCTTATCTACCGCATCCATCGCGGCGACGTAGTTGGTTCGCGTGTGCGTAAAAATCGAAACGCTGCCTGCCTGGTAGGAATTCCACGGCAAATTTGCCTCTGTGTTGCCATGGTGAATTACGCAGTTCTCCCATTCGCATTTCAGTACTTCCAATGCAGCTCGCGAAGTCGATGCGTAAGAGTAGGTGCCGAGATTGCCGACACCCGTGTGAACGTGCACTTTTCCGTCGGGCGTAATTCGCAGCAGGCCGTCGAAGCCATTTGCGCCGGCCGAGTGATAGCCCTGGCCAATGCCAAGGCCGCGAACTTTGCTGCCGTTTCGTTTCGCCTGGTTTTTTCTGCTTTCCCAGTCAAACATTTCGGCACCCTGGTCCAGCGCTTCCCTCATGTAGGCGCTTGTCACCGGTTCCTGATCTGCATTAACCGTCGTTTCGTTGCTTACTGCATTGACGCGGCGAATGTCGACCCGGTCCATGCCCAGTTTTTCCGCAGCCTTGTCCATTAACGGTGCCATCACAGCCGCAATCTGGTTTTGTCCCGGCCCGCGCTGTGCACCGCGCGGCGTCGTGTTGGTGAGCACCGGCAAGCCGCGGAAGCGCATCGCCTCCGGATCGTAAACCAGCGACACTGCGCCGCCAGCGGACGAGGCATCGCCGCCTGTAGCATTCGGGCCGATGTCCTCGACGATGAATACATCTGCTGCCGTTGCGCGGCCGTCTGCCGCAAAGCCCATCTTGATCCACCCCTGAAAACCTACACGGGCAGAACCCATGTAGTACTCCTGCTCGCGCGTAACGCGAAGCTGTACAGGACGGCCAATCTTTTTGGAGAAATATCCTGGCAGACCGGCAATAGGGTACGCGCCGATCTTGGAGCCAAATCCGCCGCCAGTGTTTTCGCTGATGAGAACAACGTCTTTTGTTTCGACGCCGAGCATTCTTGCAAGTCCCGGCATCCAGAAACTTTGGCTCTGTGCCGAACCATGTACGTAGCAGGTACCGTTTTCCCAGTACGCCATAGCCGTGCGCGGCTCCATGCTCATGTGCGCGTAGCCGGTGGTTACGAATGGTTCTTCAATGACCACCTTCGCGTCGGCGAAGCCTTTATCGAGATCGCCGTATGCCCATTCATTAACAAACTCACCACTCGGCTCATTGCCGGCGCGGAATTCGTCAATCTGCTCCTTGCTCCACTTGATCGTCTTGAATCCGGAGCCCTCACGGGATCGGGAATAGACATTTCCTTCTTCGCGAGCGTTTGGACCGCCGGCGATCAGACTGTCCAGAGGGTCCGTGGCGAATGGCAGCGCTTCCATCTCTATCTTTATCGCTGCCATGGCATCTTCCGCCGTTTTCTCATCTTCTGCGGCGACTGCGAGTATGGGGTCGCCGATGTAGGCAGGCGAGTTGGTCAAAATTGCAGCGTTCGGCGCTTCTGCTGCGGGCACGTCGTCTGCGGTAAGAATGCCGACTACGCCCGGCATTGCCTCGGCTACCGATGTGTCAATGTTAGTAACGCGCCCGTGTGCCATTGGGCTGGTGTACATGCGTGCGTACACCATGCCATCAACCCGAAAGTCTTCCGCGTATTTGGCCTTTCCGGTGACTTTTCCCGTTATGTCGGGCGGGACGAAATTTTTGCCTATAAGTTTGTAGTCACTCATGCGTCTTGCCCCGATGCGCGCATCACGCCGTTGAGATAATGGTCATAGGCGCCACAACGACAAAGGTTGCCGGCCATTCCCTGGCGCACTTCCTCACGAGTTGGCGTGGGATTTTCTTCGAGCAATGCAACCGCAGCCATGACCTGGCCGGGAGTGCAGAACCCGCATTGCGGGCTGAGTTCATCGATGAAAGCCTGTTGCACCGGGTGTAACGTGCCGTCACTGGCCTGTACGCCTTCGACCGTCATCACCTGCCTGGCGCGCACGCTGTGTGTCAGCGTCGAGCAGGAGTAATTCGTAATGCCGTCGATTATTACGGTACAGGCACCGCATTCACCTCGATTGCAGCCAATCTTGGTGCCAGTCAAACCGAGCTTGTAACGCAACGTGTGTGCCAGAGTTTCCTGCGGCAAAACGTCGACTCGCCGCGTGCGGCCATTGATATTTAGAGAAATCAGCCGTTCAACAGCGCCCCGTGCCTGGTTGGGACGATCCTGAGCGTTTGCTGAGTGAATGCCTGCATTGGTTGCAGCGGCGACGCTCGAGGCAATGACTGCCTTAATGAAGCGGCGTCGTGAAAGTCTGGAATCCACAGCTGTTATTCCTTTTTAATCAATAATTCGTAAAAATAATCAATTGCAGGCATTTGACTGCCCGAGCAACTATTTTTTGTCAGTCGGCCAGGGTGTTCCCTGGTCCATAACCGTTACCGGCCCCATTCCTTTGTAGGTAAATTTCTGCACCCGCTTACCCTCGTAGGTTTCGGTCGTGTAAATATTTCCCTTCGAATCTGTGACCAGGCCGTGTACCGCAAAGAACTGACCGGGATTACGACCGCCGTCACCGAAGTTTGTCAGAATTTCCAGTGTTTCCCGTTCGATAATAAATATTTTGCGATTGGTGCCATCTGCCATGTAGATAAAAGTTTGCTCCGGGTCCGGAGAGAACGAAATATCCCATACGGAACCGTCGCCAAGGCTGTTTGGTTTGACAAACATTTCCCTGACAAATGTACCGTCCGTTTTGAACACCTGCAGGCGGTTATTGACACGATCACAGACATAAACCAGTCCGTCGTGCGACGGCTGGGCGCAATGCACAGGAGTGCGGAATTGCTGTGAGGGATCACCACCCGGCACAAATGGTCCGGGGTCGGCATCATCAGGTTCGTTGCCGTAAGCGCCCCAATAGCGTTTCATTTTGCCGCTGTCTGCGTCCAGCACTGCTACACGCCTGTTGCGATAACCGTCGGCGACGTAAGCTTCGTTCGCCTCCGGGTCAATCGAAATTTCTGCGACGCTGCCAAAATTGGTCGGACTGTGGCTATCCGTGTCCGACCCGGGTACTCCGTATTCAGCAAGGAATTTGCCGTCACGGGAAAATTTCAATATATGCGAGTCGCTATTGCCATTGCCGCCGATCCAGACATTGTCCTTGTGGTCAATCGTGATGCCATGGTTTGACGCGGGCCAGGTATAGCCATCGCCCGGGCCTCCCCAGTGATTGACCAGGTTACCGTCAGGATCAAATTCGAGGACGTTCGGCGCCGGAATGCAGCAATCGGCTCCTACCGGGTCGGTCGCAGCGCCGATTTCGGTTCTCTCGTCAAAAGTATCGCGGCGATGAATAATGTAAATGTGATCTCGGGAATCGACACCGATACCAATCGTTGATCCAAGAATCCAGTGGTTTGGCAATGGTCTTGGCCAGAATGGATCCACTTCAAACATCGGTGCTTGTTTGCCCTGCGCCTGCACCGAGCTATCCAGCGCTTTTTGGCCGAAACCCAGCGCTACCAGCGCTGTTACGACTGCAATCGCAGAAAATACGATCCTTTTACTCATCTCCCGACTCTCCCCCAAACTGGTATTCGCAGATGTTCGTTATTATCGCGGCAGTATACTATGGAATACCCGCGCATATGATGACAGGCGATACCACTGAAACGTCAATTGTTTCGTCTGGCGGTCGAATAATAAGAACTAACGTATTGAGCATATATTCCTTGCAGATCGTTGCCATTGTGATCAGGTTCGCCACATTGTGGGCAATTCTGCTCGCGCCTGCGTCACTGCTGCGGGCTCACGAAATTCCGACAGATGTCGTCATCCAGACGATCCTGAAGCCGGACGGCCAGCGGCTTGATTTGCTGGTACGGGTGCCGCTTGAGGCAATGCGGGATATGAATTTCGCCGAAAGCGGACCGGGTTACCTGGTGATTTCCGCGGCGGATAAAACCATAAGAGACGCCGCTCAAATCTGGATTGCCCAGGAAGTCGCAATCTTCGAAAACGGCGAGCATCTCGATGACTGGGAGATCGCGGCAACGCGATTATCACTGCCATCGGACCGGTCATTCGATAGCTACGAAAACGCCATTAACAATGTGCTCAGTCCGCGCCTGGCCGATAACACGGACCTGTATCGCAATCAGGCATTGCTGGATGTGCTGATTCGTTACCCGATTAAGTCTGCCGAGTCCGACTTTTCGATCAGTTCGAATTTTTCAAGACTGGGGCTTCGGACGACGACCGTGCTGCGATTTCTTCATGGCGACAATGTTGAAAGAGTATTCGAATTTTCTGGCGACCCTGGACTGGTCTCGCTGGACCCGCGCTGGCATCACGCATTCTTCCGTTTCGTAAAGACCGGCATCGCACACATACTCGACGGCATCGACCACCTGCTGTTTATCGTTTGCCTGCTTATTCCGTATCGACGCATCCGGCCGCTGGTCGCGATTGTTACGTCATTTACTGTCGCGCATTCAATAACGCTGCTAGCGTCGGCTTTTGGACTTGTGCCGAACGTGTCGTGGTTTCCACCACTCATTGAAACGCTCATCGCGGCTTCAGTTGTATATATGGCGTTTGAGAATATCGTCGGTACACGTTGGCAGCGGCGCTGGCTGGTTGCCTTCGGATTTGGCCTGGTGCACGGCTTCGGGTTTTCATTTGCGTTGAGTGAAACACTGCAGTTCGCCGGACCACATTTGCTTACGTCACTCCTGGCATTCAACCTTGGCGTGGAAATCGGTCAGCTGGTCGTAATTCTCATTGCCGTACCATTGCTGAATGTCATTTTTCGCAAAGCGATTGCGGAGCGTATGGGCACAATAATTCTTTCAGCGATACTGGCGCATAGTGGCTGGCACTGGATGAGTACAAGAGCAGCGGATCTCAGTGCCTACCAGTTTGACTGGCCGGTAATTAATGCGGCTTTTTTCGCGGCTGCGATGCGCTGGACGATGCTCTTACTGATCATTGCCTGCACCGTGTGGCTGCTGTTTGTCGTTTACAGGCGCTACCTGAAACCGGACATTGCTAACAGCCTTTAATTAGCGCCACACAAAAGATAAGCTCAAACAAAAAGCAGGGTGAATCCCTGCAAGAATCGAAATTTCTGCGGGGAAATCATATGCAATCGATCATGATTGTCGTTCTTGGAATTGCCGGTATGACGTTCGGCTGGTTTGTCTATTCGAAATTTATTGCGACAAAGATTTACCAGCTTGATCCTAATTTCGTAACACCTGCCCACGAATTCAATGATGGGGTCGACTATCACCCCACTAAC
>JBLHLN010000157.1:0-5918 GCA_047620565.1 Woeseiaceae bacterium | reverse complement strand
CCATCTGCCATGATAACGGCGCCTTTTATCTTATTTTCCAATTCACGAACATTGCCCGGCCATGAGTACGACTCGATCGCCGCGTTGGCATCGTCAGCAAAGCCAATCAACGATCTGCCCTCCTGTTTCGCCGCTTTGGTCAACAACGTGCGGGCAAGAATGAGTCGACCCTCTTCCCGATCCCTGAATGGCGGAATGTCGATCGTGATTTCGCTGACGCGGTAATACAGATCCTCACGAAACAGGTCCTGCTCGATGAGAATTAGCGGATTCTGATTGGTCGCACAAACAACTCTCACATCGACAGAAATTTCTTCGCGGCCACCGACTCGCTCGATGACGCGCTCCTGCAAAAAGCGCAATAGTTTTGCCTGCAAAGCAACGGGCATATCGCCAATTTCATCGAGGAATAGCGTACCGCCATCTGCCAGCTCGATCTTGCCCGGCGTTTGTTTCACGGCGCCGGTGAACGCGCCTTTCTCGAAGCCAAATAATTCCGACTCAAGCAGATTTTCCGGAATTGCCGCGCAGTTGATCGCGACAAATCGATTTTCCGCGCGCGGGCTCAACCTATGCAATGAACGCGACAACAATTCCTTACCGGTGCCGCTTTCGCCAAGCAACAACGTGGTGACATTGGTCGGCGCAACCTTTTCGATCATGCGGCAGACGTTAAGCATGCCCTCACTGGCAGCGACGATACCGTCAAGTGGCGAATCACTCGCCAGGCTTTGCAATCTGCGGTTTTCACCCTCGAGATTTGACATGTTAAAAGCGCGTTCGACCAGCAATTGCAACGTTTCTGTGTCGACCGGTTTCTGATAAAAATCGTATGCGCCGAGCGCCACAGACCTGAGTGCGTTTTCCTGGTCACCGTGGCCTGTAACGACAATAATTTTAGTATGCGGCGCAAGCTTCAGGAGTTCCTGCAACGTGGCAAGACCTTCGTCTACACCATCCGGACTTGGCGGCAGGCCAAGATCCTGCAACACGACCGTGGGTTCATGTCGACGAAGTTCGTTGATCGCCGATGCACGATCTTCTGCAGTCACGACGTCGTATTCCTCGAAACACCATTTCAACTGGCTCAGCAGTCCGGGGTCGTCTTCGACGATCAGAAGTTTTCTGTTTTCCTCGCTCAATGGAGTCCTTTGCTTGCCCAAGCAGTCAGGAATCGATCCGGGACGCAATAGTGCCATGTCCGGCTCCTGCTGTGCACTCGTACTGGTCACACCGCAAAGCGGACCTGCATCATTGGCGCCAGGATCGCCCTGTCCTGGCCCCGCTACCCAGACCCTTGAATTGCACAAACTGCCGTTACAAACGCGCTCGAGTGATTTGACATAAAGTTTCCGCGTAATCCGGAACCCTTACCACCAAACGGATTCACACCCGATCAAGTGTACGTATTTGTCGTAATTGCGAATCATTATCATTTGCGTTACCGTTCGCTATTGCAATAATGGATATTCCTCCACAAGGACCCCAGGAATGCAGGCCAGACCTTTGCTCAATGGACTGCCGAGCGCAATTTGTTTAGCGAGTTTTTTGACGCTTTCCGCGGCACCGTCTGCTGCCCGGGATATCGCGGTTGACGAACCCGCAACTATTCTCGACAACGTCACTATCATCGGTCACAGGCGCAATCCGGCCGACGTTCCAGGGTCCGCACATCTTGTAAGCCAGGAGGATTTGAAAACTTTCCTGCAGGGTGACGTTATGCGCGTCTTGCGCACGGTGCCCGGTGTGTTCTTGCAGGAAGAGGAAGGCTTCGGCTTGCGCCCCAATATAGGCATTCGCGGCTCGGGCCTGGACAGGAGCGCACGCGTTGCCATTCTGGAAGATGGCATCCTGATCGCGCCCGCACCCTACTCCGCACCAGCGGCGTACTACTTTCCTACGCAAAGAAGAATTTACGCACTGGAGGTCTTGAAGGGCCCTGCAGCCGTTGCTGTCGGACCCAAAACCACAGGTGGCGCCGTCAACCTGATTTCCACGCCTGTACCGGATAGTTTCGCTGCGACAGCAGACTTAAGATTCGGCCAGCACAACACCATTGATGCGCATCTGAATGCCGGCAACAGAGGCAGGCGCTTTTCCTGGCTCGTGGAAACGGTGCAAGCACAAAACGATGGCTTTAAGTCTATAGATGGTCCGGTGGGCATGGACATGGGCCCCACCGGCTATGATATTGACGACTATATGGTCAAGTTGCAGCTCGATTCGGATCCTGCAGACCCGCTATATCAGAGCTTGCGACTCAAAGCCGGATTCACTGACCAGGTCTCGGACGAGACCTACCTGGGCCTGACTGATGAAGACTTCTGGCTGAGTCCGAATCGACGCTACGCAGCATCCGCGGGCGACGTTTTCAATAGCGAACACGATCAACTGCAACTGAGCTATGTGCTCGAATCTGAAAGTAACTGGCGCAGTGAGGTGACCGTCTACCGAAACAACTTTGCACGTAACTGGTTCAAGTTGCAGTCTGTCGACGGTACCGGCATCGGTTCAATTCTGGAAGATACCTTGACCTTTGCGAACGAGTTTTCCTACCTGACGGGTAGCGATAGTCCTGACGATGCCATCGTCAAGCGGCACAACAATCGCGAGTACTACTCACAAGGTTTGCAAGCACAACTTAGCTGGGATTTCTCCATCGGCAACAGCGAAGTTGGCCTGACGACCGGAATTCGCATTCACGAAGATGAAGAAGACAGGCTGCAAAAAGAAGATACATTCCGAATGCAGGACATGCTTTTGGTCCTGACCAGCAAAGGTGCCCTCGGATCGACAACAAATCGTGTCAGCAGCGCCAGCGCAAATTCCTATTTTATAGATAGCGAGATACGTAACGGCAACTGGATTCTGACGCCGGGGCTTCGGTTTGAAAAGATCGACATGCAAAGGCTCGATTTCTCAACAGCCGATCCCGATCGGCTGCAGGGTCCTGCAAGAGTTCGGACAAATTCTGTTTCGGTCCTGATACCAGGGTTTGGCGCCCTCTACGAACTCGGCGAACGATGGCGTGTTTTTGGTGGCGCCAACAAAGGCTTTAATCCACCGGCTCCCGGCAGTTCTGCGAGCGAGGAAAGCAGTTTGAATTTCGAGTTTGGCGCCCGATTTGTCGGAGAGAGCACAAATCTTGAGGCGATTTATTTCATCAACGATTACGACAACCTCGTTGGTACGGTGACATCGTCAACGGGTGGCGACGGACAAATTGGCGATCAATTCGACGGGGGCGAAGTCACCGTTCAAGGCCTTGAACTGACTGCTGATCACGCCTGGCCGGGCATTTTCGGCAGTCGTTTTGACGCTCCTGTAAGTCTGCAATACACCTGGACAACGGAAGCCGAATTCGGCAGCGCATTCGACTCCGGTTTTGATCCATGGGGCGACGTGCAGCCTGGCGATGAGCTGCCCTACATTCCCGAGCACCAGATTCGCGCAACGGCAGGGCTCGAAGGCGAGTTGCTCGCGATCAACGTAGCCGCAAACTACGTCGGCAAAATGCGCTCCACTGCAGGTCAGGGTACATACGAACCGGCCGACACTATCCAGTCGCACATCGTGTGGGATCTGTTAGCACGCTGGCGCTTCACTGATTCGCTGTCTACCTATGTCAAAGTCGACAACCTGATGGATGAAACCTATGTCGCATCGAGACGACCTGCAGGTGTCAGGCCTGGCCTCGAGCGAACGGCCTACATCGGACTAACCTTCGAGCTGTAGTCCACCCTCCCCTTTTGATTCGCACTGTGTGCGCTTGCTGTCGATAGCGAGAAGACCGGACATTTTTTCCCGTCAATAACGCCAACTGGAAAGATCCGCACCGTCCGGGGCGCTCGCCTCGATACGCTTGAGAATCTTCGGCAAGTACATCGTGTTGTAGCGAAGTCGCGAAATGTGGTTGCCGTTCTCCTGGTCGCCGTTCCAGCAATGTTCAGCACGATCGCCGTAATCAACTTCTCCGCCGTAATAAGGAGCGGTCGTATTCTCCAAAAATTGTTCCGTCAGATAGACAGCGTTATTAAGATAGTAGTTGTCCATATCGCCAACATAAATATTCAGCTTGCCCTCAAGCTTTGGACCTAACGTGGCCCAGTCCCGCTCGAGGATGTACCGCAGATCGAAATTCTCTTTCCAGTATGCCGCGACTTCATGATCGATTTCGCCGGTCTCCTTGTCCCACAGCCGGACCGGGTAGCCATCCTCGCCCATCGGCGAATAGGTCGCTTCCCAAATATCATATTGCTGGCCGGAGCGACTCTTGTCGCCGAGCACCGCTTCCAGGCGGTTGTAGTCGTACTGGCTTGCATGAATGTTGCCAAGATAATCCCGGTGTCCAGGCCGTGGTAGTTTCTGGAACGGGCTCTCGTACCAGTAGGCATTTTTGTCTTCGTAAATATTGACGGTCAGGTAGGCACGAAAATCAATCGGATCCGGGCAGGCAATGAAAGCGCCGTTGTATTCGTCCGGGTAGAACACCTGCACTGCCATAGCTTCCCAGCCGCCGGTCGAGCCACCATAAGTAAAACGAGCCCAACCCTCACCGATACCGCGAAACTGTTCCTCGATATAAGGAATTAGTTCATACGTGAGTGCGTCCCCATAAGGTCCCTGGCTTGCCGAGTTAACTGCATAGGAATCGTCGTAGTACGGCGTCGGATGCTGGATCTCGATGACGATGAAGCGCGGAAAGTCGTCGCCAATCCAGGTCTGGTAGAAGTCATACTCTTCCTGTTGCTGGATGATGTTGTAGCCAGCGATGCTAAAGCGTTCGCTATAATCGGCTTCGAGGTCAGGATCAGGCGGGTCAGTGCGAAAACCGCCAAAGTCGCTCGGAAAATGACCATGATTAATCATCAACGGATAGCGCGCCTCGGGATGATCGTCGAACCCTCGCGGCAGCAATACGTGCGCACCGAGGTAAATGTCCTCTCCCCAGAATTCAGAGAGCAATTCGCTTCGCATTTGAATGTGCTTGACGTATTCGGTGTCCTCGGGCGGCTCTATTTCCGGGATTACCTGATCGAGAACGAGCGTAAATGGAGCGGCATCAGGCTCACCAATCGTGATTTGTACCGGCTCGGAGAAGAAGTTGCCCGGCTTCCGGCTCCATTGCTGCCCTTCCCCCTGATCTGGCGGCAGGCTCACAGTTTTACCGTTGCCGAGATGAAAATCCTTGTAGCGGTTCAGCAGCGCCTGCGCATAGTAGGTACCTGCAGGCACCTGCGATAAATTCGCCAGCGGAAATCCGCTAGTGCTCTGGTCGATCACAACCTCGGTACCACCCTGCCAGTCCTGCACATTGAGGCCGAAAATAAGTTGAGATTCGGCAGAATTACTCACCAAAAATCGAGGCTCTTTATCATCGTGAGTCGCCAGCAAAAGTAGCAGGCGGCCATCCTGTTCGGCTTCTGCCAAAGCAGAATCAAATCTGATCGAGAATACGGGAGCATTTTCTTGCTCGCTTTCAATCTCCATCTCGCAAGCGGCAAGCAAGAAAAACGGCAGTGCCAGCAAAATGGCGCCGGTCATTTTGGAAATCATATTCAGCCTCCGAAGCTAATGAACTTTCAAGGCGGCAAGAATAGCAGCATACGTTGCATGCCCGCGGACCTTGTTACTCGTGACCCGTTAGTTTGAAAAGCCTGCTTGCAGCGCCCGCTGTAGGCAAGATAGTAGCCGCAATTTGTCCAGGAATTGGGTGGTCAAGATGTCCGCTTTCCATCCTAACGCGGACAATGAGCGCTTAACTCAACTGTCCGTTTTTCCGAGGCAAGACCATATGGCCGAAAGCAGCCACTCAAAATCGGCTGAGTTTAGCTATCTGAACATTCGCTATTGGAAAAAGCGGACATTACGCTACGGATTTCGTAGCGGCATAATTTATCTACATCTAGGTGGCGGCC
>JBLHLN010000156.1:0-5959 GCA_047620565.1 Woeseiaceae bacterium | reverse complement strand
CTGATATCCGCTGACGCGCGGTAAGTAATAAAGCGGTCGACTGCCGTCACCAATCCCGTATGATCCGAATCAATTGATTTAATTGGTGAAATTGATGATTGCAGCGAATCGGAACTTGCCCAAAAACGTGCTTACAGGGCTGGCTGTTGTGGGCTGGATCGTCGTGCTGTATCTCGCTTACGTTGTCGGCAATGATTCCTGGCGACGAACGGTGCTGGTATTGATCGAAGTCACCAAAGGTTTGCCCGAACTTGATCCGTTTAACCAACGCTATGTAGATCACCCCTGGCTGACCATGATGCACACCATTCCCGGCGTGCTCTTTGTAATATTAGGACCTATGCAATTCATGTCGCCGATCAGGAAGCGCGCGCCAAGAATGCATCGAATATTTGGCCGTGTTTATCTGACGATTGCGATGTTTTCGGCAATTATTGCTATTGCAATCACTTTCGTCTTTCCGGTTTGGGGAATGACCCTCAATCAGCTTCTTACCCTGTCCCTGGGTATTTGGATGATATTCAGCCTGTCCAAAGCGTTCACCTACATACGTGCGAGAAAAATTCCGCTGCACAGGGAATGGATGATTCGTGGCTTTACAGCAGGAATAGCCGTCGGCTGGTTTCGCTTCATTCTCGATGACACCCTGTTAAGAAACGGCGTCGAGTTTACGGAAGCCTGGAACATTGCCATGGTTATTGCGCTACCCACTGCAGTCATGGCTGCCGAATTCTGGATCTGGGCAACAAAACCCGGGAAAAAAGCGCGGCCGTTGGTGCCCAGCGCGAAACTCGCGACCGGGCAATAGCGTCGCTTGATTGGTCTATTGGTCGGCCTGTTGACGGGCGAGCAGCCACCAATGCATCGTTGAAGTAACCAGCTCAGCGGCATCCTGCTGCACAAAATGGCTTGCGCCCGGTACAGTTACCAGGGTCAGATCTTTGCTTATCCAGTCCCAGGTATTGTTGAGCCCGTCAGAATGCAGCGCGGTGTCATCCAGACCATGAAACATCAGCGTCGATACGTTCAGTGCGGGCGATGGCGGTGGATCGACGTACTCCGGGTTCCAGACATCCGGATAGTTACGCTTGTAGTAATTCAACATTGCGGTGAAATCTGAACGGTCGAACGCCTCAATATACTTCTCCCGCGCTAACGGATCAGATACCCAACCAGATATGTTTTGCGACGTCATGGGTACACCGAAAAAGACTTCCGGATCGTCCGGCGTTCCCTCGCGAAATACCTTGGCATACAAAGTCCCTGACAGAACATCAGGATTAGCAGCTCTTGAGCGGGCCAGACCGTTCGGGTGTGGCAGGTTCAATATGATGAGATTGTTCACTATCTCAGGCGCGTTGTAAGCAACCATCCAGGCAACCACGCCGCCCCAGTCGTGCCCAACGATAGTTGCCTGTCCCTGACCCTGGTCACGAACGACGGCAGCGACATCGGCGACCAACAAACTCATATCGTAGTTCTCGACACCGTCCGGACGGCCGCTGCGGTTGTAACCGCGCTGATCAATTGCAACGACCCGGAATTCGTCCTTTAAGCCCGCCATCTGATGGCGCCAGGTGTACCAGAAATCCGGGAATCCGTGGATCATCACAACGAGCGGACCATCGCCCAGCGCTGTGTAGTGAATATTCACTCCATTGCTGTCAACGTAGTGATGCTCTACCTCCGACCATAAGTCAGCCGCCAGCGAGGCGTTGCCTGACAAGCTGCCCATCAAGAGCAAAGACAGGAACGATATAAGTTTGTTTTTGCGCATAAATATCCCCCGAATTCGGTGGGCATTATGGCAGAGAAAGGCTGACTGATTTAGCTGGAGACGACGCCTTTGAGATGCTCTTTGAACGTCTCGCCGATTTCGTCATGCGCAAGACCATAAGCTACGGTCGCCTGAAGATAGCCAAGTTTGCTGCCGCAATCGAAGCGATCGCCGGAAAACGGATAGGCGTAAACACTGGCATCGCCCAGTAAATCAGCGATAGCGTCCGTCAGCTGAATTTCACCTCCGGCTCCACGGCCTGTGTTTTCGAGCTTGTCGAAAATTTCCGGGGCGAGCAGATAACGACCAACGACGGCAAGATCGGAAGGCGCGTCATCAGGATTCGGTTTTTCAACAATTTCGGTCATCTTCTGACCCTGGTCGGACGATTCGACGGCCACGATTCCATAGCTGGAGGTATTTTCGTGCGGCACCATTTCTACAGCGACCACACTGCTGCCATGTTTTTCATATTCGCCTGCCATTTGCTCAAGGCAGGACGGTTCGCCGGCTATCAGGTCATCCGCCAGGTGCACAAAAAATGGCTCGTTGCCGACAGCCGGGCGAGCACATAACACGGCGTGCCCCAGCCCCAGTGGTTCACCCTGTCTGATATATATGCACGATACGCCTGGCGGCACGATGTCTTTGATCGATTGCAGTAACGCTGTCTTGCCACCATCTGTCAGCGCACGCTCAAGCTCAGCGTCAGTATCGAAATGGTCTTCAATGGCTCGCTTCGAGCTGCCGGTGACAAACACCAGTTTCGTCGCGCCAGCGGCTATCGCTTCCTCGACGGCATATTGAATAAGCGGTTTGTCGACTATCGGCAGCATTTCCTTGGGGCTCGCCTTGGTAGCCGGCAGAAAACGGGTTCCGCGCCCGGCAACGGGGAATACAGCGGATCGGACAGGGTTTGGCAATGTAGGGCTCCGGCCATCGAAAGATGCCGAATCATAGCCAAAAACGATGCCGGATGGGCGCGTTACCCGTCACACCCTGAAATGTGACCTGTTTACCATTGCAGGTCCTGCGCCGCCAAAAACCGGCGCAGGACCGCCTGAGCACTGACTTATGGCGACTTTTTAGCAGACGACTGCAGCAGGATGAACTCACGATTGAGCTCAACTGTTCGTTCTCCGATACCTTTGACCAACGCCAGATCGTCAGGCGATTTAAACGGTCCGTTCGCTTTGCGATATTCGACGATGGCAATCGCCTTGGTAATTCCAACGCCCTGCAATTCTGCCGAGATGGTTTCTGCATCGGCAGTATTCACATTGACCGGGCCGGCAACTGCAAAAGCAGGTGCAGCCAGAATGACCAGCGCTGCCAATATTTTCCGTTTGATATTTTCCATTTGATACTCCTCGCGTTCCTTCATTGGATGATTCACACGGACGCAGCTTAATGCTCGCCAGGCACTCAATGCCGCAAGCAAAATTCAGGAATATCTGTGGAAATTGTTTTTAGGGCGCCGAGCTGCGCTGCAGTACCGAGTCAAAACGCACACTGGTGAACGGGCGCTGTGTTTCCCAATCTTTGCAACTTGGACACTGCCAAAGCAGGCGCTGACTTGAAAATCCGCATTCCTTGCATTGATAGCGTGGCAACGTCGATGCCAGTTTGCTCAGCGCGGTGCGAATTTTGGTCAGTGCGATTTTCCGGTCCTCACCATTCCCGTCACTTAACGTCTGCAAATCGATAAAGTCGGTCAAAGTCGGATCATTCAGAATGTATTCTTCCACGCAATTATCAATGACTTTTACACCGCCAATGTCATTGACGATCGCGGTGTAGGCGACATCCGTCTTGACGGCTGGTGTCCTGCTGAACAGGCCGGTTAGACTCTTCTCAAGCTGGTCTGTCGTTCCGTCGCGATTGTAGATATCAACTAGCTTTGGCAACGCTTCGGTAATCAGGTAGGTATTCTCATCTATGATGCGATGATAAAGCCGCAAGGCCGTCTTATTGTCATCCGTGTCTCGCGCTATTTCCGCACGGGTCAGTGCTCCGCGCAGGGTCCTTTGCCGACCACTTTGCGCCTTCTTCACGAATGCACGCGCCGCCGCATAGTCTTTTTGCGAAACGGATTTTTCTGCCAGCTCGCAGTAATAATGGGATATCTGCAATTCGAGCGATTCGCCGCTCAGGACCTCAAGTTTCTGGGCCGAATCAATGGCCTTTTGCCACTCTTTTTCCTGCTCGTAAATACGACACAATTGCTCCAGCGCTTCGACCTGGTAACGCGACCCTTGTGATAAGCGAGCGAACAAATTCTCGGCTCTATCCAGCAAGCCTGCACGCAAATAGTCTTTCGCGAGCGAAAACAGCGCTTGATCGCGCTGTTCGGCAGCCAGATCAGGCCGCGCAATAATGTTTTGATGAATGCGAATAGCACGGTCAACTTCCCCGCGTCGTCGAAACAGGCTGCCGAGCGCAAAGTGAGTTTCGATTGTTTTGTCGTCAACGCGGACCATCTTGAGAAAATGTTCCAGTGCCTGATCGGTTTGCTCATTCAGCAGGAAAGTCAGGCCCTTGAGGTAGTCAATATTGAGGGGCGGTGGCGCCGCCTCATCCTCGTCTCGTTCGCCGAAGCGACCCAATGCCCACCCTGCTGCTGCCAACAAAAGGAATAATCCAGCAAGCAGAAATGTTGACTCAGTCGGCATCGGCCAGCGGCAGGTTACGGAGGCTCGAAACCTCGGACTCTGAATGGCGAAGTGCGCGACGTAGTCGGCGCCGTTCGTTGATCAATCGAAAAATGAACATGCTGGTACAAACCAGGCCAAACGCCCAACCTAGTATAAATGTCACGGAAAACGCGACAGTGATTGACGGATGCACGACGCCGAAGGCCAGATCGAGTTCGACATTGCCCGGATTATTGCTGGTGAACCAGAGCATCAGGATGAAAATGATGACTACCAGTAAGCCAATGCCAATTTTCTTCAGCATACGCCCGCTCCGAGGGGGTCCGAACAGTGGCACAGTGTATGGAATTCAATGGAATATGGTAAGCGGGCATCGCCGAATTGCCCGGGAATATCAATCACGCTGAACGTTGGAAGGCGCTAAAGGCTAGCTTTTGATGGGGAATTCACGACTGGAGTTGACCCTCTCGCGAAGATCCTTACCAGGCTTGAAATGCGGCACGTACTTTCCAGACAGCGCAACCGCCTCGCCGGTCTTTGGATTTCGACCGATTCGAGGTGGCCTGAAATGCAGGGAAAAGCTGCCAAAACCGCGTATTTCAATGCGTTCGCCGCGAGCCAGTGAATCGCTCATCAAGTCCAGCAAATGCTTGACCGCAAGCTCGACGTCCTTTGCCGGCAGATGCTTCTGCTTTCTTGAGATCATTTCAATAAGTTCTGATTTTGTCATAACGCACTTCGCTTATTGTTCTTGTTGCTCCACCAGCTAAGCTACCGATTATAAAGGAAATATAGCCCGGACCGCGAGGCCCGGGCCACTTTTTTTTCTATTTTGATCCGCCGGACATCTTTTCCTTCAAAAGCTCTCCCAGCGTAGTGCCGGCCGGGCTTGCCCCGGAATCAGACTTGTAGCTGCTGAGCGCTTCGGCCTCCTCATGGACCTCTTTGGCCTTGATTGACAACGCAACCGTGCGGTTTTTACGATCAACATTGGTAAATTTGGCTTCCACCTCGTCACCAATTTTGATCATCGTCCGTGCGTCTTCAACCCGACCACGTGCAAGTTCTGACGCCCGCAGTGAGCCAATCACACCATCGCCGAGATCGACTGATGCGCCGCGCGCATCAACCTCAATGACCTTGCCTTTGACAACGGAATTCTTCGGATGCGCAGCAAGCCAGCCGGAGAACGGATCTTTGTCCATCTGCTTGATGCCGAGGGAAATTCTTTCACGATCGGAATCGATGGCCAATACAGCCGCTTCGATTTCCTGACCCTTCGAATAATTTCGCACTGCTTCTTCGCCCGGAATGTCCCAGGAAATATCAGACAAGTGAACCAGGCCGTCGATGCCACCGTGCAGTCCAATGAAAATACCGAAATCGGTAATCGACTTGATCTGCCCGGACACTTTGTCGCCACGATTGACGGTCGAGTAAAATTCGGCCCACGGATTGGTCTGGCATTGCTTGATGCCAAGAGAAATTCGTCGTCGTTCTTCATCGATCTCGATGACCATGACTTCGA
>JBLHLN010000155.1:0-5961 GCA_047620565.1 Woeseiaceae bacterium | reverse complement strand
TAGATTCCGTACAGATAGCTGCCCGGTCCGCGAGGTGAGGGCGCGGAGGCCGGTGAGTTTAATTCAGTCATTTGTTGCTGTTGTTGGCCGGAACACGCTCAGTTTCGCTCTTCTGGCTGTGACGTAGGTCACTTTATGTTAATGCCTTGGTGAATTTGTG
Source organism: Woeseiaceae bacterium (assembly GCA_047620565.1). GTDB lineage: Bacteria > Pseudomonadota > Gammaproteobacteria > Steroidobacterales > Woeseiaceae > SZUA-117. Next base: position 5,801 of record JBLHLN010000155.1, on the reverse strand, counting down.
ACAGCGGTCACGCCGGTTCGTCAGGCTGCTAATCATACTCAATTTCTTGAAAAATCCGTTGCTTGGCGGTCAGTTTGTCAGGAAACGCGACCCGGATTTGACGATATGCTGGCAAACCGGGAAAGCGATGAAAGGCAAACAACCCCCAGGCATGCCATGGACGGCCTGCGAATATGTTGGAAACTATGACGAGTAGTCAGTCAGACAAACCTGAAAAGCCTCAGTCGGATTCAGAAGAACTTGTAGACAAGTTCCTGGATGCCATTTGGATGGAACGCGGACTGTCCGCGAATACGCTGGGTGCGTATCGCGCAGATCTCATGACCTTATGGCGCGGCCTCTCTGAGCGCAACATTGCCATCGAAGAGGCTGAAAAAGCCGACCTGCTCGAATTCATTGCGCATCGTGTCGAGAGCGGTGCCAAGCCACGTTCAACAGCACGACAGTTGTCCAGTTTTCGGCGATTCTTCCGCTATATCATGCGTGAAGGCCTGCGGGAAACAGATCCGACAGCCGATATTGAAATGCCGCGTATTGGGCGTTCACTGCCAAAAACGCTGACCGAGGACGAAGTTGACTCGCTGTTGCAAGCGCCGAACACCGAAGAGCCATTGGGTCATCGTGACCGCGCAATGCTGGAATTGCTCTACGCGACTGGCCTGCGGGTCTCCGAATTGATCAACCTCAAACAATCGCAGGTGAACTTCAACCAGGGCGTTTTGCGCATCGTCGGCAAGGGCGATCGCGAGCGACTGATCCCGCTTGGTGATGAATCACAACGCTGGCTCAGAGATTTTATTGATGGTCCACGGATGGAAATCCTGCTGGAACGTCAGACAGACTATCTGTTTCCAACCCGGCGCGGCGATCGTATGACCCGCCAGGCTTTCTGGCACATCATCAAGCGCTATGCGCAAAAAGCCGGAATTGAGAAAAAGCTGTCACCGCACAGTCTGCGGCACGCTTTTGCGACCCATCTTCTGAATCGCGGCGCAGACCTGCGCGTCGTCCAGCTGCTACTGGGCCACAGCGACCTGTCAACCACGCAGATCTACACGCACGTGGCACGGGAACGGCTCAAGGACCTGCACGGCCAGCATCACCCCCGCGGCTAGCCGGCTGCCAGGACTCACTGGCCGTAACAATTGGCTATGATCAGCGGTCTTCTTTGCTACAATCGCGGCGCCTCGTCGCCTGTCAGATAATGAAACTGCCTGTCAAATAATGAAACTGGCAGCTCGCAAAGTGGTCTATATTAATAATGCAGGATGCCAGCACGCTGGTGGCTGAATAAGGAATCCCTGATGATAAGTAGCAATCTGCGAATCGGCATTACGCTGTCAGCAGCCCTCATTTTTTCCGCATTCCAGGTGTCTGCGCAGGAGGTATCGCCCGAACTGCAGAAGGTTCGCGAAACTGTCTCAGGGAAGTTTGCCGGTATCAATCCTCAGGATGTTTTCCCGAGCGAAATAGATGGCTGGTACACCGTACGTCAGGGCGCAATAATCGCCTATATTTCAGGCGACGGTCGCTATCTGTTGCAGGGTGATCTGATTGACCTGGAAAACTCAGTAAATCTTTCCGAAGAAAGTCGCAATGATGCGCGAGCTGTAATGATGTCGGACATCTCCGATGATCAGGTGATCTTATTTACGCCGGAAGAAGTTCGCCACACGGTTTCAATATTTACCGATATTGACTGCACCTACTGCCGACGCCTGCATAGCCAGATTGATGAATACATGGCTGAAGGCATAGAAGTACGTTACTTCCTGTATCCGCGCAGTGGCCCGGAATCGCCGTCGTGGACCAAAGCCGAAGAAGTATGGTGTGCTGAAGATCAGAACAGCGCGCTGACACTTGCCAAACTCGATCAGAAATTCGCTACCGACAGCTGTGATACATCCATTATCAATACGCACTATTCAATGGGCCAGGATGTGGGTTTGCGCGGCACGCCGGCGATCGTTCTTGAAAACGGTACATTGTTTAGCGGTTACCTGCCGCCCAAGCAACTGAGCGAAGCGATCGCGTCTGCGATTGGAGAATAACGGCTTCGAGACTAACGGCCTCAGGACAATAACGGCCTCAGTTCTTGCCGCGACGATGCGTTAGCTCGTGAATATGCACGCCATTATTGCTGCCGGCATCTTCATAATATTTTTCCAGCGCGTATAGACCGCTGCGGAAAGCGATGTCGTCCCAGGGGATTTCATCTTCGGCATACATCTGCGCCTCAAGAGTTTCGTCGCCGGCCGCAAAATCACTTATTAGTTTCGCTGTGAAAAACAGGTGGACCTGGCCGGCTTCGACTACGTCGACCGAGGCGAACAAGTGGCCGATTTCAACTTCGGCGCAGGCTTCTTCAAGCGTTTCCCGTGCCGCTCCCTGGGCGATCGACTCGCCGAGTTCCATGAACCCGGCGGGCACCGTCCAGTATCCGTAACGTGGCTCGATCGCTCGTTTACATAAGAGTATTTTGCCGTCGCGCTCCGGCACGCAACCGACGACGATTTTCGGGTTTTGGTAATGCACTGTGGCACAGGCATCGCAGATCCAGCGCGACCTTGTGTCGCCTTCCGGCATCTTATTAGAGACCGTCTGGCCGCAGTCAGGGCAAAATTTCATAGTGCTTTATCTTGTTCTGTTTGGCTGGACCAAGTGTGATACGAAAAACCGATGGGTGACACGCGGATAGATTACAGCATATTAATGAGGCCGACACGGCGCCGGCTGTTGACCGCCATGGGCATCGCAACCTTTGCCATTGCGGTACTGCTCGCGTCGCTGGACATGCTTGTCGATTTCGCAGCAAACTATTCGGACCTTGGTATTGAGTTCGAAGATCCCCTGACTGTACACATCAGAAACGGCAGGGACGAGCCAGTTTCCAACCTGGCGACAGACGATCAGATTGTTCGCCCGCCGCCGCAGGAAAAAATTGATTCGGCCGAGGTCGCCAAATTTCACCAGGAGGCTGCGCCCCCCGATTCCCGAGTACCGCCAGCTGATCTTCCGCCAGCTGATTCACCGCCAGTAAGAGACTGGCGCTTGATTGCGGGCAAGGCTGCCAAAGAGATCGTGGATGATCAATTCAGACAAGAAAAATCCCGAGCATCAATGTGGCGACAATCTTATTCAGTAATGTTTCAACCTGGCGACGAAATTGCAGTGAAGCAGGAAAAGCCGATTCTTGCAGATATCCGATTCATCCCTCAAATTCATGTTCTGGGAATAGGCCTGACCATTGGCTCTTGTTTTATCGGCATCCCTATAGCAGGAGTTCCGGTCGAGCAGCGTAATGTGGCCGTGACATTTTTTGTGTGCGCCCAGGATTCCGGATAAGTGCCTGCGTGAAATTGCGAATGTGGAGTCTTCGCCAAAATACGGACATTCAGCTATTCGTATGACTGAGCCTGGCAATTGGTATCGCCAATTTTCTGACTCTATCAATGTATCTTTGTAGTGAGCTGAACTACGACCAGCACTTTGAGGACGACGACCGTATCTATCTGGTGTCTGCCTTCTACCGATACCTGCCGCTCAGCAATGGAGAAATACCACCACCTGCGTGACCGGTTTCAGGAATAAAGTAGCCGGTAGATTTGAGTGGCGAGTGTCCGCTTTACCCCAATACCCGCCACTCAGATGCTGGAATTTGGAGCATACTGAGAGGCTGCTTTTGACCCAAAGCGGACATCAAATCGAATCGATGGGCGCCGGAGATGACGAGTGCATCCCGCCCACCTGCCAGAGTCGTCACAATCTCGAGACGTCGAGTGGAAAACGGTAGCCTGCATCTGCATATAGCTGTTGAATACGAAGCAGGTCGTCCTTTTTGCTCTCCCCTGGGACCACTTCACCGAGCCACCGTGTGCATCGATTTTCATTGTCGAAGTACCAGCAGATGATCGAAACCCCGGCTGCCTGGGCGATGTGCCAGAAGCCGGTCTTTACGGTTCTCACACCTTTGCGGGTTCCCTCGGGTACGATCGCCAGCAGAAACTCATCGCGGTCACCAAACTGAGCGACCATCTGGCGAACCACTCTAGTCGGTGCCTTGCGATCCACCGGGATTCCCCCAAGCCACCCCATCACGATGGACATGGGCCAAAAGAACCACTCCCGTTTGATCATGACGTGACCGGTCTTCTTGACGATCCGAAATCCCGTGAACGCACGGACCGTGTCCATATTCGAAGTGTGTGGAAAGCCGATGACGACGTGTCTTTCGCCGAAATATGCGGGCAGCGGTTCAAAGCGCCAACCCATGAGCCAGTACATGGCCCGGCCCACAAGACTGAGCACGTGTTTCATACCGGCAATATAGCGGATATCTCCTGGATGGGTGTCGAATAAGGGCCGCCCTCCAACACGTCCCCATCCTCAGGGGGTATAAGACGGATAAAGGGCCTTTTCCATCACACCCACCGCCATCGAAACGCCGTTGAGCACGTTTTGCATCCCGAGCACGCCGGGAATCTTCCCCGCATCCGGCGCACTGCCCTGAAATTCGGCCCTCAATTGCCAGTTTTTCTGCCAATGGCTGTTCTCAGACCAGCCGCCACCCTGTCGAAGCCGTTTCTGATCGCAACATGGGTAAAGCAGGAAGATTCCGCCGAATTAGCCGAACAGGCTAGCTTGTGGCGACGCACGAGGATTGGCGATCCGTATCCCTGAATCCAGCGGCGATTTCTCCTGCAGATGGTTCAGTATCTTCCTAGGGTCTATCGCATGCGGGCTACCTGGTTTCTCCAGACACGCCTGAATCGCTAAGCATGTACCGCGAGATAAATGCTTTCATCAATCGATTTCTAGACATAGGACTAGTGTCCGCTTCTGGCCGAAACCAGCCGCTAGAGTTGAGTGGCGAGTGGCTGCTTTACCCCAATACCGGACACTCAGGTGATAATATTCGATCTGATTTGAGCGGCTGCTTTTGACCCAAAGCAGACATACGGCGATCCTCCTTACAGTGATAAAGTGAGGGTGCCCAGAGGCGATAAATGAACGCAGATAGGCTTCGGATATGGACGTTGGTCGCGGAGATTGTTGCATCAGTGGCAGTTGTCGCGTCGCTCGTATTTGTTGTAGTCAGCTTGAATCAAAATACGGCGACAATTCAGGCCGGTAACGATAACTTTCTTTATCAGCTCGAAGATGCGCGAATGTCTGACATTACCAGCGATCCAGTAATGGCTGAACTATTTTATAGGGCCAGCTCTGGTGAAGAACTAAGTCAGGTGGAACTGTTTCGATACGAATATTGGGTGCTTCGCCAACTTAATGTTTGGGAGATGGCCTTTGTTCGATACCGAGACGGATTAATGCCGGCTTTGCAGTGGCAATCTTGGGATGAATCATTTAGCTCGACCGTAACTTCCCGCTTATCCTACGAAACGTGGAACCGCTTTAGTGCTGGGTACAGGTCTGAGTTTAGGAACCACGTAGAAGCAGCTTACGCGGCTCAATAGCCGTTACTCATTTCCGGCTCGATGTCTGCTTTGGGTCAAAAGCAGACATCGCAGGCTGTAAGCGCCACATGACCGGATCACAATAACGACTACGATCTAAATGCGGTGTTGCAGTCACTAGGGGGCACAAATGGGCCATAACAGAGACGACGAAGCGATAGCGTGGCAGACACGTGTCTGGGATAACATGTCGGATGTCTATTTGGCTGAAGTCGATAAGCGATTTATTCCGGTGATTGACGGCGTTGTCAATCGTGCAGCGATCAAGCCTGGTTTTCATGTTTTGGATTTGGGAACAGGCACCGGTTCCGTTGCCCTACACGTGGC
>JBLHLN010000154.1:0-5990 GCA_047620565.1 Woeseiaceae bacterium | reverse complement strand
CAGACGGAATTGACTGTTGTAAACGGACAACAAATTAACTTTTTTTTATAATTCATTGAAATTAAAGAACTAATTTTACGATTGAGCGCTTGCTCAGAAACCGTGTTGCGCAACAGCAACAGCCAATTTCTACCCTTTTAGACCGCATATGCGCAACCCGGCCGGCAGTACCGGAGGCCGGTATCGGCATACGCAACAGTCGATATTTCACAACAGAACGAAGTTGCCCGATCGGGCTCTATCACCCATTATCGGGATTCCCAACGCTGACCGGCTTGCCAAACGCCGACACAAATTTCCGCTCCGTTCTTTAGGTAACATTCGACAGTGACACTAATCAGGAGTTTTTCGCGGCACGCATTGGCGATCAGCGCTCTCAGCTGGACAGTGTGTGTCGCTGCTGCAGCCCAGGAATCTAGCGCCGATACGGACACCGAAGAACGCATTATTGCGACGGGTGTTTCGACCACAGCGGATGGTTCTGTCGTGACCTATGATTCCGTTTATTTTGAGGCATACCAATCGGTTACGGCCGCAGATATGCTGCGCTGGGTGCCGGGCGGTGCAGAGCTCCTCCCTGATACCAGCCCCAGAGCGCGTGACGCTAACAGCAAGCGCGGATTTGGCTCAGGTGGCGATCAGATCCTGATCAATGGCAGACGAGTATCTGGCAAATCGAACGATATTCAGGCGGCCATGCAGCGAATCCAGGCAGGCTCGGTTGAGCGCATCGAAGTCATTCGCGGCACCGCATCCGGGCTGGATGTCAGAAGCAAAGGCACAATCATCAACGTGGTGTTAAGCGAGGCTCTTAGCGGCGGCGCCGGTTCATGGAGATTGCATTCCGGGTTTTATGGGGGTCCGCCAAAACCTGATGGTTTGATTTCGTACAACGATTCGGCGGGTATTCTTAATTATCAGGCGGCCTTCGAATACGGCCCTTACAACCGCGGCACGGATGTCGATCTCGTTGAAGAATATTTTGCGCCTGATAGCGGCGCCCTTCTTGAGCATCGAGATATTCACCGACCTGAAATGCGCGAAGAGTTCATCCTGGCAACATCGGGAAACTGGTCGTTTCTCGACGGCGATGTACTGAATCTGAACGCACGACTGGCCGACAACGAAAAAGAGGAAATAGAAACCACCGAAGTTTTCGTGACCGGGAATCCCGATGTCGAGACCTTGCTGAACGAGTCGATTGTGGACAGCGTCCAATGGGAAGTCGGTGGCGACCTGGATAACCGCATCGGTCCGGACGGACTGTTGAAAACCCGCGTTATTTATTCCAGCAAGTCTTCAGACGAAGTGGAAAACGTTTCTCTGGGCACAACTGTACCTGGCAATGTGCCGTCGCAGTCAATGGTGCTGACGGATGAATTAGCCACCGAAACCATTCTTCGCAGCTCCTATACCTGGCCGGTGGCATCCGGGCAAAGCCTGGAGTTGGGTCTCGAGGGAGCGATCAATACACTGGAGAAGGATGTGCAGCTGTTTGAAGTCCTGCCTGATGGGACGCTTAATCCGATCGATGTCTTCAACGCAGATTCGGACGTCGACGAAAATAGATACGAATTTTTCAGTACACATTTCTGGCAGACGCGCGAGAACCTGGTGTTGGAAAGCGCCCTGAACGTCGAGTATTCGAAAATTTCGCAAAGCGGTATTGATGTCGAAAATTCCAGAACATTTACGTACGTCAAACCGCGTTTCGATTTGCGCTGGGACCTGACTAACGCAACCCAGCTGCGTGCATCATTTGAACGTACCGTCAGCCAACTCGATTTTAGCGACTTCGTAGCGACTTTTGATAATGACGATGATCAAGTCGATGCAGGCAACCCCGACCTGGAACCGGAAAAAGCGTGGGAAGCCAAACTGACATATGAGACTCGTCTTTCTGATGACAGCGGCAACATTGAATTGCAACTTTTTTACAATGATATCGAAGACCACATTGACAAAATCGCCGCGACAAACAATATCTCGTCGCCAGGCAACATTGGGGATGCAAAGAACTATGGCGCGACGATCAAAGGCAGTTTTCGTCTCGGCAGGCTCAACCTCGAAGGCGCCGTCATCGACGCGAGCTATACCTGGCAGGACTCGGAAGCTACAGATCCCTTTACCGGGGAACAACGAGTCATGGTTAACAAGCCGGCAAATCGGTACTCGGTTCGATTTCGGCATGATATTTCCGCATGGAAATTGAATTACACAGTGGACGTGCAATGGAACGACGTTCACTATGCAACCGACATTAATTTCAAAGAACGGACTGAGCCGCAGAACGCTCGAACCAATATCACCATTCAGTATCAATTGACTGACAGATTATTACTCTGGTTCGATACCCGCGTCGTCTTTGACTGGCAAAATCAACGCTATCGGGAACGCTATGTTGGCAATATTGCTGACGGGAATCTTCTGCGCAACGAGGTGCGTGAGCAGACTTTTCGCCGTGAACACATAGTCGGCTTGCGCGGCCAGTTCTGAACAATATTCGCAGTTTGGCCAACTCGTTCTGCGGACCGCGTCACAGGTAGCAGGTTTTCGCGTCCCCGCGTCGAAAGCGGACATCACTGAGGCCGGTATCGGCATACGCAACAGTCGTAATTCTCCAACAGAACAGAATGCGAGCTATGTTGTCTGTCAATGTGGGCCAGACGGGCGATAATGGTCAATTCCTTACAGGTGTTTTGCTGCCATAGATGTGGCAATCTGCGCGCCCTTTCGAATCCTGAACTCAGCGGCGGGGACGCTACAGGAATGCTTCAACAGTGAAAACGACTTACTACTTTTTGCAGCGACTGCTATTCGTGGCTGTGCTCTGTGTGCCCGGAATGGCCGCGGCGGCCGGGCCTGAGGCCGGCGTACTGGGCAATGTCGCGGAAGAAACAGACGAAAACATGATCGCCACCGGCGTGTGGACTTCCGAGGATGGTGCCAAAGTTACTTATGAAGCCGTGTTCTTTGAACCTTATTCGACCGTCAATGCGGCCGACATGTTGCGCTGGGTTCCCGGCGGCGCGGCGCTACTCCCTGACAACAACCGCGGGCGCCGCAACAACCAGGATAAGCGAGGCTTTGGCTCAGGTGGTGACCAGGTCCTTATTAACGGCAAGAGAATTTCCGGAAAGTCGAATGACATCAGTTCGGCGATGCAAAGAATCCAGGCTGATGTCGTCTCCAGGATTGAAGTCATTCGCGGCACCACAGCGGGTCTCGACGTGCGTAGCGAAGGCACGCTGATAAATGTTGTCCTTACTGAAGAGTTGTCCGGAGGTTCGGGTTCCTGGCAGCTGCATTCAGGATTCTATGGCGACTCGCCCGAGTACGACGGCCTGGTTTCCTACTCAAACGCTGCAGGAAGACTTAATTACCTGGTCAGCGCTGAGTACGGTCCCTATAACCGGGGTACCCAGGAAGAGCGCATCGAGGAGTATTTTGCGCCCGGAGAAACGACCCCGTTCGAACACCGCGACATCACACGCCCGGAACTTAACGAGGAACTTGTCCTGAATTCGTCCGGCAGCTGGTCTTTTGACAACGGCGATATTCTCAACCTGAATGGAAGGGTCGCCGATCGGGAAAAAAATCAAGACGAATCCACATTGGTAACTATTACGGGAGACCCCGACACGGAGTTGCTTGAAAATACTTCCAATGAAACCGGTCTCGAATGGGAAATCGGCGGCGACCTTGAAAACAGCATCGGGCTGGATGGAACGTTGAAAACGCGCCTCATTTATTCGAGCAAGGATGAAGACGAAGCGGAGCGTGTGTCGCTTTCCTCAACAGTGCCTGGCAACGTGCCATCAGAATCTCTCGTATTGGAAGACTCTCTCGCTACCGAAGCAATCATTCGCAGCTCGTACAGCTGGCCGGTGCGAGCGGGACAGAACCTGGAGATCGGTCTCGAGGGTGCAGTAAATACGCTGGAAAAAGAAGTGCAGCTTTTCGAAGTACTGCCGGATGGCACGCTCGATCCCATCGTTTTGCTCAATGCAAATTCTGACGTCGAGGAAAACCGCTACGAATTTTTTAGTACACATTTCTGGCAAATGCGTGATCACATTGCGCTTGAAAGCGCACTAAATGTCGAGTATTCAAAGATCGAGCAATTCGGTGCAGATGTCGATAACTCGAGATCCTTTACCTACGTAAAGCCGCGATTTGATCTGCGCTGGGATCTTGATGAGGCCAACCAGGTGCGAGGCTCATTGGAACGAACAGTGAGTCAACTGGATTTCGGTGACTTTGTTGCATCGTTTGATGACGACAATGACCAGATCGATGCCGGCAATCCAAACCTCGAGCCTGAAAAAGCGTGGGAGTGGAAGCTCACCTATGAGCGACGACTCAACAGTGACAACGGCGTGCTTGAAGCACAACTATTCTTCAATGATATTGAAGATCACATTGATAAGGTCGCTGCGACAGATGTTATCTCCGCAGCAGGCAATATTGGCGACGCTGAAATCTACGGGCTGAATCTGAAAGGCAGCTGGCGGCTCGCGCCAATCGGCATTGACGGTGCAGTAATCGACGCTTCTTACACCTGGCAACAATCAGAGACGACTGACCCGTTTACGGGAGAAAAGCGCGATATGAAATGGAAGCCGGAATCCCGCTACAGTGTAAAATTTCGCCACGATATTGCCGCGTGGAAATTAAATTATACGGTTGATGTGCAATGGTGGGGTCCCCGGATTCAACAGGACATAACTTACAAAGATCGCAGCGAATCGCTGGTACCGCGCATAAACGTCGGTGCACAATATAGATTGACTGATTCATTAATGTTGTGGTTCGACACGCGGCTGATTGTCGACAACCACACTCGACGGGTGCGCGAGCGATTTGATGGCAATATCGCCGACGACGTTCTGTTACGAACCGAGGTTCGGAATCAGTTCATGCGGCGCGAATACAGCGTCGGCTTCCGCGGTCAGTTCTGACCAAATCAAAAAAGGTGCGGCACGACCTGTGCCTTATCTCAAATACGCCAATAACCGATTGATTGTACGTTCAGTTGCTTACGTCGCCGCGACGAAATTTTGATATTACCGCAGCCGCCTCAAGAATCACCAGAACGCTTGTTATCAGGACGACGACATCAATCGAAACCAGCAACCAGTTTTCCTCGCGGTACCAGTCGATCAACTTGAGGACGGCTGCCCATGACGAGGTAATCAGGACAAAGATCATTGGCAACATCGTGTAACGCGCCGGCCGACCCATTTTGATTAGCATGACCGTAATAACAAGCAGCGTCAGGCCAGCAAGAATCTGATTGGTTGAACCAAATAATGGCCAGATTACCAATCCGCCACTGCCGGACGCGCCACCGGCACCAAACGCAAGCCACAGACAGCAAGCCACGGCCAGCAGTGTGGCAAGAACGCCTTTCTTCAGAACAGGAATGTTATATATCTCGCCCCACTCCTGAATGATGTATCGCTGCAGACGCACACCGGAATCCATAGTCGTGCCGGCAAACAGCACGACCATCGTTGCCAGCAGCGTTTGCGAAATGCTGAATGGCAATCCCCAACCGTTGGTTATCAGTTGCGCGCCACCCTGGATAAAGGTGCCCGCTCCGGCGGTACCGTACTGATCGTAAATTTCATGCCACAGTTCCGGTGTTGCTGCGAGGGCAACACCACTGACGGCTACAATCGTGATTAATGCCAAAGAGCCTTCACCCACGGCTCCGAGGTAGCCAATAAAACGGGCATCCGTCTCCTTGTCCAGTTGCTTTGACGTCGTTCCGGATGACACGATGCCATGAAACCCGGAAACGGCACCGCAAGCGATCGTAACGAACAACAACGGCACAATTGACGGTGCACCCATAGTCACCTGGCTGTTAAATGCCGGCGCAGAAATATCCGGCAATGACAAGAGTACTGCTCCATACAAAAGGATCAGGCCGACAAATAACTGCAGGCCGTTAATAAAATCACGCGGCTGCAACAAAACCCAGA
>JBLHLN010000153.1:0-6025 GCA_047620565.1 Woeseiaceae bacterium | reverse complement strand
CAACGGGCCAGCTCTCGAGAACGAGGTGCTGGAGTTCTGGCGTGAGCACGATGTTTTCGCGGAGTCTCTGAAGCAATCTGCAGGGCGGCCACGATTTACCTGGAACGAAGGGCCACCGACCGCCAACGGCAAGCCGGGTATTCATCATGTGCTCGCGCGAAGCTTCAAGGACTTCTACCCACGTTACAAAACAATGCAGGGTTATTACGCGCCACGGAAAGCGGGCTGGGACACGCACGGCTTGCCGGTTGAGCATGAAGTTGAAAAAGAGCTCGGCATCTTTGATAAGAAGGAAATTGAAGAAAAGGTCGGCATCGCAGAATTTACGCGCCGCTGTCGTGAATCTGTCATGCGCTACATCGGCGATTGGGAGAAGATGACCGAGCGAATGGGTTTTTGGGTCAATCTCGATGAAGCCTATTACACACTGGACAATAGCTACATCGAAAGTGTCTGGCATCTCCTGAAAGTAATTTGGGACAAGAACCTTATCTATCGTGGCTACAAGGTCGTGCCCTACGATCCACGAATCGGCGCAACCCTGTCTTCGCATGAACTTGCGCAGGGTTACAAGGATGTCGATGACCCGTCGGTGTACGTGCGCTTTCCCGTGCAAGGCGAAGAGAATACTTCTTTCCTGGTCTGGACGACAACGCCATGGACATTGCCAGCGAACATGTTGCTCGCTGTTCATCCGGAAATCGATTATGTCTACGTAGAGACAGGGGAAGAAACGCTGATTCTCGCCGAAGCGCTGGTGGGAGACGTCATTGGCGATCTCGAGCACAAAGTTGTGCGCAAGGCGAAAGGCACAGAACTCATAGGCATGCGCTACGAGCGGCTGTTCGACTACCTGCAATTCGAGGGCGACGCGTTTCGGGTCCTTGCAGCGGATTTTGTCACCACAGAATCAGGAACAGGCATTGTGCATACGGCGCCGCCGTACGGCGTTGACGACCTTGCGCTTGGACAGGAAAACGGTTTGCCGGTAGTGCATGCCGTCGGGCAGGACGGTAATTTTCTGCCGGAAATAGAGCCAGTGGCCGGCATGTTTTTCAAGGATGCCGACAAACCGCTAATCAAAATCCTGAAAGAGCGTGGCCTGATGTTCCGCGCCGAGACATATCGGCACAGTTATCCATTTGGCTGGCGCACCGGCGACCCGATCATTTACTACGCAAAAAATGCCTGGTACATCCGCACCTCGGATTTTCGCGAGCGTATGGTTGAGCTGAATCAAACGATCAAGTGGGTGCCTGAAAACATTCGCGATGGACGATTTGGTAACTGGCTGGAAAACAACGTCGATTGGGCCCTTTCCAGGGAAAGATTCTGGGGAACGCCGTTACCGGTGTGGACGGATGGCGAAGGAAGTTATCTGTGTATCGGTTCTGTCGAAGAACTTGAGTCTTTGACGGGCCAGTCGCTGAGCGAGCTGGACCTGCATCGGCCTGCTGTCGACGACATCACATTCGAGAAAGATGGCAAGACGTTTAGTCGTGTGCCGGAAGTCATCGATTGCTGGTTTGACTCGGGTGCGATGTCATATGCACAGTGGCACTATCCATTCGAAAATCAGGATGAGTTCGAAAATAGCTTCCCGGCGGACTTCATCTGCGAAGCGATCGATCAGACGCGTGGCTGGTTTTACACATTGCACGCTATTGCAACGTTAGTGTCCGATAGCGTCGCATTCAGAAATTGCGTTTGCCTGAACCTGATCGTCGACAAAGAAGGCAAGAAAATGTCGAAGTCGGTGGGCAACATCGTCAATCCCTATGATGTTTTCGATACCGTTGGCGCCGACGCATTGCGCTGGTATTTTCTCGCGCGACTGTCACCGGACGTCCTGAAACGCATCTCGGTCGAAATCGTTCAGGACGTTGCAAGTTCATTCATCAATACATTCTGGAATACCTACAGCTTTTTTGTGTTGTATGCGCGTATCGATGATGTCGACCTCAGTAAGGATTTGCCGCTGGCTGACCGACCGGAAATCGATCGGTGGGCGATGGCACTGCTGAACAAGACCGTCCGCACCTGCACAGAAGCAATGGATGACTATGACGCGAAACGGGCCGGTGAGGCTATTGAGTCTTTCGTCGACCAGCTCAGCAACTGGTATGTCCGCAGGAACCGGCGCCGCTTCTGGAAGTCGACTGACCTTGAAGACAAGCATTCTGCCTACCTGACACTCTACGAATGTCTGCACGCTGCACACAAGCTGATGGCGCCTTTCGTACCGTTCCTGGCCGAGAACGTGTACCAAAACCTGGTGCGCGGCATCGATAATGACGCGCCGGTCAGCGTGCACATGGCTGAATGGCCGCAGATTGATCCGGCACGCGACGATGAGCAGCTCTTATATGACGTTGGTGTAGTGCAAAAAGTCGTCGGCCTGGCACGGGCGGCGAGAGGACAATCCGGGGTTCGGACCAGGCAGCCTTTGTCGCGATTGCTGGTGCGCACTCCCGATGATGCCTCGGCAAAAGCACTGCGGAACCATCAGGACCAGGTACTCGAGGAACTGAATGTCAAGACGATTGAATTTATAGCTAGAGACGCGGGCCTGGTCAGCTACCGCATCAAGCCAAACCTGCCACGTATCGGCAAGCAATACGGCAAGCTGGTGCCGCAGGTTAAAAAGGCGCTTGAGGAGGCTGACGGAGCGGCGATCGCAGGGGCTATCGCGCGTGAGGAAGCGTTCGAGATCGAGGTGCAGGGACAGAAGATCGAACTGGGCGCTGAGGACATCCTGATCGAAACCAGCTCGGCAGAAGGCTACGCCTGTGGCGAAGACGGTGGCTATCTGACGGCCCTGGACACCTCTCTGAATGATGACCTGCTTCGTGAGGGCATCGCCCGGGAACTGATTCGTACCGTCCAGGAAGCGCGCAAACAGGCCGGGCTTGAAGTGTCAGACCGCATCATCCTGGGCGTATCCGGCTCGGCCGGTGTGCAGGACTCGCTGGCCGAATATCGCGAGTACCTTATGTCAGAAACGCTCGCGATTGACTGGTCCATTGGGCAAGCGGACGCTCTTTTCCAGGAAACCAGGACTCTGGATGATCATGAATGGACGATCGAGATCAGTCGCAGCTGATTTTAACAGCGCAAATCCGCCCGGCGAGTTGCGCTTGGTTCCGACTATTTGATATAAGAATGTGACGCAGGTATTTGATACCACAAGAGTAGATAAGGAAATCAAGGCGGCACTGCCCGCCTGCTACAGGAGGTAGCGAACTTTAAAGCGTACGAAGCCGCTGAGGGGTAAAAAGCGGCATGCTAAAAATAATAACGCTGGAGTGGAAATGTCCAACCACGTACATCGTTTTTTTGCCGCTGTTTCGGTTATGGCCGGGCATGGCAATATAAAACAAAGACTTATACAGGCATACGAAGAAAATCTGGCCATCATTGATGACCATGAATTGCCGATCGCAATCAAGCAATCATTCGCCGATCTCAGGAATATGCTGAGCCAGGTGGCGCCGCTGAATGGCGAAGGCCGCATTCGTGCGACCGTTCGCAAAATGTCAGTCGCTGAGGCCGATGCCTGCGCTATGAAAATGCTCGATATCTATGGTGACATAATTCGCTATGAAGACAGCGAGCGGGAATCATTGCCGCTCGGTTCTGGCGAAAAGCCGTCGATTCCGCCGTTTCTCGTTAAGTCGCTTTAATTGCCAAATTTCTGCCGGCTGTTTAGCTGCCGGCGTCCTCGTATCTGACCGGGTAGTAGACATAAGTCTCGAGTTCCGACTCGACCGTCCTGGTCGGGTCGCTGATATATACCTCCCAGGCATCCCCATTTCTTTCAATACCCAGCGCCGCCAGCCATGCGGCAATCATCTGGTGAGTTTGACCGAGCGTCCGGTAGGGCCCGGAATGCCTGACGCGAATGACCGGGCCAATATAAGTTTTGCCGATTTTGACGATCCTGCCGTCACGCGGTGTGTCGTCGCGGAGGCCGCGTACTGGTATGCCGGCATCAAACATCAGTTCTGCTCCACTAAAAGTCCTCGTTATGGATATGGGAGCGCCTGATTCTTCGAGGTCATGTTGGTCAATGAAACTCAGCACGTCGAAATAGGCATCGGCCATCGCCTCCGATACTGCCTTTGCAGTCGGAATGCTGCTGGTTGAGCGGTAGACAATGTCTTTTGCGTCAACAAATAATTGTTCTACTTCAAGGTCGCTGAAATCAAATTTCGGTAAATTTTCGGCAAATACCTTCAGACTTTCGAGTTCCGCTTCGTATTTCGGGCCAATGATTCCATCCAACAGCAAGCCGAAATAGCGGCCCGCGATGTTGAATCCAAATTCCCGCTCGTAGCGCAAAATTACTTTGCTTTGTTCGCCGCCCGCTGACATCGAAAAAGTTGCGCTGGCCACCTTTCCATCATTGAGGTCGATAGAACTGCTGACCGCCGAAAATGGCGTGCTTTCAGTGATGGTTTGCCGGCCCTTGCCAATGATCTGACCTTGCCAGTTACGACTGGCGCCGACGCCTCTTGGTGGCCCTGAGAGTTCGAAGCGTGCATTAGGATCGTCGTCCATCCAGCCCGACCAGCGATTGATTTGTCGAAAATCATTGACCAGGGAAAAGACCGTGGCGGCGTAAGCGTCAATGACTATTTCGCGCTCAACACGCGCACGTGACGGCAATAAAATGCCGATTACAATGACGGTTGCAAACAAACCGCCGACATATCGCCAATATGGATTCATAGCCGCATGATTAGAGACCCATGACCTGCTGTCAATATCACCACTGCAATTCGTTGCGCAATCAATGGCGACTCGGGACATCTCACTAATATCTCGACCAGAAATTCCCTGGCGGGTTACAGTAGGCATTCCAAAAATAATAAATTGAAATGGTGGGGACTCGATAATGGCGGACTTTGACGGAAAGGTGGCGCTGGTTACGGGTGGTGGTGTTGGCATAGGCAGAGCAACCGCGCTCGCATTTGCTCGTGAAGGTGCCCAGGTCGTGATTGGCAATCGAAATGCTGAACGTGGTGACGAGGTTGTCAAAGCCATTCAGGATGCGGGAGGTAAGGCTAGTTTCCTCAGGACAGATGTCGAATCAGAGAGCGACATCAAGGCACTGGTAGATCACGCAGTATCGACTTACGGTCGTCTCGATGTGGCATTCAACAATGCTGGCATAGAAGGGCTGGTTGCGCCGCTCGTGGATCAAACAGACGACAATTTCCACGCTGTTATGGATGTCAATGTCAGGGGTGTCTGGCTGTCAATGAAGTACCAAATTCCGCAAATGTTGAAAACTGGTGGAGGCGCAATCGTCAACAATTCCTCGGTGGCAGGCATGATTGGGTTTGGCGGCATCAGTATTTACAGCGCATCCAAACACGCCGTAATGGGGTTGACCAAATGTGCCGCCCTCGAATATTCAGCGCAGGGAATTCGCGTCAATGCCGTGAACCCGGCTGTTATCGATACGTCAATGGTTGACCGACTGGCAGCTGGCATGGATACCGAAAAGGAAAGCTTAAGTGCGCTGCACCCGATTGGGCGCATCGGTCAACCGGATGAGGTTGCGAATGCTGTGCTCTGGCTTTGCTCGGACAAAGCGTCATTCGTGACTGGAACCGGCCTGGCTGTCGACGGAGCATTTACCGCTCAATAAAAACCACCTGTGGACACGAATGTAAGCAGGGAATCGTTCGCCATCGCCGCTTAGGTAGATCACCCGGTTTCTTGTCTGCCGATCAGTTGCGCTTGCCAATCATGTCAAGAAATTCGGAGCGCGTGCGAGCATCTTTGCGAAAAGAGCCGAGCATCTGGCTTGTGACCATCGATACGCCGGATTTGTGAATGCCGCGCGTGGTCATGCACTGATGAACAGCGTCAATCACGACGCCAACGCCTGTCGGTTTGAGAATGTCTTCGATGCAGTTTGCGATCTGTGCCGTCAGCTTTTCCTGAACCTGGAAGCGCCTCGCGAATGTTTCAACGACTCTTGCGAGCTTTGAAATACCAACGACCTTGTTGCGCG
>JBLHLN010000152.1:0-6031 GCA_047620565.1 Woeseiaceae bacterium | reverse complement strand
GGTAAGCGGCGCGCAGTGTATCAAAACAAATCAGCCAACCATTGTGTATTATTGACACCCTGGCTCGGATTTCCGGGCAGAACGCCGCCAGTACAATAGACGGCGAAAAACCGGATTATCACCAGATACTCATATGCATGCTTCTCAATAGTTTGGAAGTTTTTATAGGGCTGCTCCTCCTGATCTGGGGGGCCGACCGGTTTGTTCACGGCGCTGCCGCAACGGCGCGAAACCTCGGCGTGGCCCCGTTAATGATAGGTCTGACGATCGTCGCATTTGCAACCTCGGCCCCTGAAATTCTTGTCTCTGTGGTTGCCTCGTTGCGCGGTGAGCCGGATCTTGCTGTCGGCAATGCGCTTGGATCGAACATTGCGAATATTGGTCTCGTCCTGGGCACCGTCGCGCTGGTTTGTCCAATAGAACTCAAATCAGCGACGCTGCGTCGTGAAATGCCCGCATTGCTCGCGGTGTCACTACTGACCGTAGCGCTATTTCTCGATTCTTATATCAGCCGTGTCGATGGATTTGTCCTCCTCACCGCGCTGGTTATCGTCCTGATATGGCTTGCGCGCCTCGGCTTCCGTTCATCGGCCGGCGATCCGATGCAGGCAGATTTTGAAGCCGAAATTCCAAAACACGTGACTATGAAAAAGTCCGTTTTCTGGTTACTCGTGGGCATTGGCACATTACTGGTCGGCGCAGAACTCATGGTTGACGGCGCGGTCGATATCGCCAAAACGCTGGGCGTGTCAGAAATAGTCATCGGCGTAACGATGGTGGCGCTGGCAACCAGCCTGCCGGAGCTGGCGGTTTCCCTGGTCAGCGCGCTTAAGGGCGAGTTTGGGCTGGCTCTTGGCAATATTGTCGGCTCCAACACCTTCAATTTGCTGGCGGTAATTGGCGTGGCCGCGGTGATCGAGCCGGCGGCGCTGCCGCCGTCGGTGTTGTCTCTGCATTTGTTCGTCATGGTCGCATTTACGCTCGTATTGTTCGCAATGACCTACGAATACGACGGCAAAGGACAAATAACGCGTTTCGAAGGGTTTGCGCTGGTCACTGCATATATCTCCTACAACGCCTACGTTGTCGCACAAAACGTTTAGAATCTCTCATTGATCGTTACAAAGCCGGAGACTGATCCTTGACGGAGCCTTCCTCGAAAGACCTGATCTCGCTTGCCGGTCGGGTGCTGGACATTGAATCGCGAGCTGTCTCGCAACTAAAGACGCGACTGGATGAGTCCTTCGCAGACGCCTGCAGGCTGTGCCTTGAAATTGAAGGCCGGATAGTTGTTACAGGTATGGGCAAATCCGGGCATATCGGCGGAAAAATTGCGGCCACGTTGGCGAGTACCGGCACACCATCGTTTTTCATGCATCCTGCCGAGGCCAGCCACGGCGATCTCGGCATGATCACATCGCACGATCTGTTGCTGGCGGTGTCGTATTCCGGTGAGACTGACGAAGTAGTAACAATACTGCCGCTGGTCAAGAGAATGGGTGCCAGGCTGATTTCCATGACCGGTAAACCCGCGTCGACCCTGGCAAAAGCTGCGGACGTGCATTTGGATGTCAGCATCAGCGAAGAGGCATGCCCGTTGAATCTTGCGCCTACAGCGAGCACAACAGCAACGCTCGCGATGGGTGACGCACTGGCAGTTGCGTTGCTCGAATGTCGCGGCTTCACTGCAGAAGACTTTGCGTTGTCTCACCCCAGCGGCAGTCTCGGCAAGCGCTTGCTGCTCAGAGTCGCCGACGTGATGCACACAGGGGCAGATATACCGGCTGTCAGTGAAACTGCCAGTCTCAGCGATGGTTTGATGGAAATGACGCAAAAAGGACTTGGCATGACAGCGGTCGTGGATGATGCGCAAAAATTGCTGGGCGTGTTTACTGACGGCGATCTTCGCCGCGCACTTGATCAGGGCGTTGATGTTCACAATACGAAAATGCAATCAGTTGTCCACCGTGATTGCGTAGTGACCGGGCCGGACGCCATGGCAGCGGAAGCAGTATTTATCATGGAAGAAAAAAAGATCAACTCGTTGCTGGTCGTCGACGGTGACAAGGAACTGGTCGGTGCGTTAAATATTCATGACCTGTTTCGAGCGGGCATAGTGTGAATACTACGGCGGGAAACACCCTGTACAACAATGTGCGCCTGGTTGCGTTTGATGTTGACGGCGTATTTACAGATGGTCGTTTCTACCTGTCAGATGACGGATGCGAATCGAAGGCTTTTTCAACACAAGACGGTTTCGGCATACGCAAACTGCTGTTGGCTGGAATCGAAGTTGCGGTGATCAGCGGCAGAAATTCGAAGGCAGTCGAACGGCGTATGGCAGAGCTCGATGTCGTGCACGTGATTCAGGGCTGTAAGAATAAGGTTGCGGCGTTCGATGAACTGACAACTCGTCTTGAGATTCCTTTGCCGGAGACTGTCTTTGTTGGCGATGACGTTCCGGATTTGCCACTCCTGAGACACGCCGGTTTTAGTTTCGCAGTTGCAAATGCGGTCGCTGAAGTCAAAAACCATTGTGACGTAACGACGGTCGCAGCCGGAGGGTTTGGCGCGGTTCGCGAGGTTTGCGATTTGATTCTTGGGGCCAGGGAGGATTCCTGAGTGCGCCCGCCATCAAGCGTACGCAACGCCGTCATACTAATCGCATTGTCCGTAATCGCCGTCGGCAGCTGGTATTTTGCAAGTTCGTTGCAAAGCCCGGAAATAACCCGAACATTCTCAAGCTCCGAAAGTGACGGATTTTATCTGCGTTCGGCACGAATTCTGGGCACGGATGTAGAGGGCAAGCTCCTGTATTCGATCGAAGCAGAATTCGCACAACAAAACGAGAACAAAGATATCGAATTGCAGAATGTGCAGATCCGCTACTCGGCCGGAGCCGAGGTACCGTGGACGATCAACGCCGATACGGCGACGTTGTTCGATGAAGAGTCTATGCTGCGCCTGAGTGGCCATGTCACGGCTGTCAGCAGTGAGGGATTTGAAGGTGAGGTCACGGAAATTCGTGCACCGCAACTTGATATAGATCCCGACAGCTACAGGGCAGAAACCGACACTCGAGTCCAAATCCGAATTGGCTCGCGCAGCCTGACGGCGACCGGCATGCTAGCATTGCTGAAGGACAACCGTCTGCAGCTGAAATCGAATGTCAGCGGAAAATTTGTCCGTTAAATTCGGCGTAAACATTAAATCACCGTCATGCGAAATATGCAGCCACTAAAAATCTGTCAACAAATCGTCGTCCTAATTGCGGCAATGCTCTGCTGCACAATCGGCTGGACACAGACAGATGAATTAAAACTACCAATTTCACTCGACGCCGATTCGACTGACTACGACGGCAAAAGCTCAATGCTGATGTTCACTGGGCTGCGACTCACGCAGGGCAACATCGGCATACAGGCGAACGAGGGTCGAGCCAGCAAGCTGGATTTTGAAGACAGCGTCTGGCACTTCAGCGGCAACGTGATCATTGACGTCGAAAATGGCCATATCGAGTGTGAAGTTGCAGATTTGAGTTTCTCAGGGCACGAGCTTCATATCGCGATAATAACCGGCAGCCCGGCAACATTTGAAATGCAACGTCCGGACAGTGAAGAGACAACCTATGCCGAAGCCGGGCGTCTGGAATATGATTTCAGTTCGGGAGTCGTTACTTTTTCTGAGCAAGCCACCATTACTGAGGGTGGCAACCAGATCTCCAGCGCCTACCTGGTTTACAACATCACCGAACAAAGAATCAATGCACAATCCGGCGGCGACGGCGACCCAAAAGTTCGAATCACCTATACCCCTGGCGCAACAGATGACCTGATTCCTGATTTTGATGCAGAAAATGAAGAGCCTCCACACGAAGAAAACCCCGATGACACCGGAGACGATGGTCAATGAGTATTCTGAGTGTTCAGGATATTTCCAAACGATATAAGTTTCGCGAAGTTGTCAAAAGCATTTCCCTGGAGATAACCAGCGGAGAAGTTGTCGGCCTGCTCGGGCCGAACGGCGCAGGAAAAACCACGGCTTTCTACATGATCGTTGGCCTGATCGCATCCGACCGCGGCCAGATACTACTCGATGGCAAGGATCTTACCGCCCTGCCAATGCACAAGAGAGCCGGCCTCGGTCTGGGTTACCTGCCGCAGGAAGCGTCTATATTTCGCAAGCTATCCGTTGAACAAAATATTCTTGCGATTCTCGAATGCCGCGAGGAACTTGACCGCGCCGGACGCGAACAGGAACTCGACCAACTGCTCGACGAACTACATGTTGGCCATGTTCGGGCAAGCCTTGGAATCAGTCTGTCGGGCGGCGAACGGCGCCGCGTGGAGATTGCACGTGCGCTGGCCGCGAACCCCCGTTTTGTCTTGCTGGATGAGCCTTTTGCCGGCGTCGATCCGATTTCCGTGCTCGATATTCAACGAATAATCAAACACTTATCCGAACGGGAGATCGGTGTTCTTATTACTGACCATAATGTGCGGGAAACTCTCGGAATATGCTCAAGAGCCTATATACTGAATGATGGAAGCCTGATCGCATCAGGCTCCCCGGACGAAATACTGGCAAATCAGCACGTTCGGGAAGTGTATCTCGGACAGGAGTTCAAACTCTGATTCAGAATCACGTTACAAATGTTATTGAAAGAATGACTGCGAAAATTGCTCCGGGGTACGCAGTCGGGATTCTGGAAAACGTCATTTCATGCTGAAACCATCTCTGCAACTAAAACTCGGCCAGACGCTGACCATGACGCCGCAGCTCCAGCAGGCAATTCGCTTGTTGCAGCTACCGGTGCTGGATTTGAGTGCCCAAATTCAGGAAGCGCTGGAAGAAAATATCATGCTGGAAATGGAAGATCTTCCGGACGTGCCGACGACCAGCGCAGAAACCACCGCCGAAATCGAAACTATTAAGGCAGAGGACAGCTGGCAATCCAATTCCATGGATCGAATACAGGATGGCGGCTGGAATGGTGAAGGCAGACCCATCAACGAATATGCAGATCAGAGCGGTCAGACACTGCGCGAGCATCTCATCTGGCAACTTGAGCTGGAAGACTTTAGCCCGAGGGAGGCGCTAATTGGCGAGGCACTCATTGACGCAATCAATGACGACGGTTATCTCACCGCAGTTGTGGAAGAAATCGGTGACGCGATCGATGCTGAAGCAGAAATTTCGCTGCAGGAAATCGAAAGCGCGCTGCAAAAAGTACAGCGGCTGGATCCGGTCGGTGTTGGGGCGCGCTCGTTGTCCGAATGTATTGTCCTGCAATTGCGCCAGCTTGAGGCTGGCACGCCCGGTGTCGAGCTGGCGACGCGACTGGCGAACGACCACCTGGACCTGATCGCAAACCGGGAATACGGCGAGATTCGCAGAACACTGCGAACTTCAGAGGCGGACTTCGACGTTGCGCTGGCACTGGTCAAGAGCTGCAACCCGAAACCCGGTCTGGCAGTCAGCTCGACCGCAGCAGAATATGTGATCCCTGACGTATTTATACGCAAGATTGATGACCGCTGGCAGGTTGAGATTAGCGCGTCCGGAATTCCACGGCTTTCGGTGAATCAACAGTATGCAAAACTTTTGCGCGGCAGCGGCGACCATGCTGCCCTGCGCACGCAGCTGCAGGAGGCGCGCTGGCTGGTCCGCAGCCTGGAAATTCGCAATGAAACTTTGCTTAAGGTAGCAACCTGTATTGTATCCCGGCAGAAACAGTTTCTGGATCATGGCGACGAGGCGATGAAGCCGCTAGTATTAAGAGACGTCGCCGAAGCGATAGGTATGCATGAGTCAACAATTTCTCGCGTCACCACCAACAAATACATGCATACGCCGCGTGGCGTATTTGAATTCAAGTATTTTTTCTCCAGTCACCTGTCCACGATCGACGGAGAGGATCAGTCGTCTACTTCTGTCCGCGCAAAAATTCGCAAGCTCGTTGGCGCTGAAAACCCGGCTAAACCACTTAGCGATAGCAAAATTGCCGATCTTCTTGCAAGAGAAGGCATTA
>JBLHLN010000151.1:0-6047 GCA_047620565.1 Woeseiaceae bacterium | reverse complement strand
ACTTCTTTACGTGGCCTGTACGCGAGCAATAAAATCGCTTCACCTGGTGGGTCATGCAGGAGTTTCCGCTGATGGCGAAGAATACAAACCGCCTGACTCCCGCTCCCTTTTGAAACGACTCTGGCCGGCTATTGAGCCTGTTTATGCAGCGGCGTTTGAGAACTATGAACAAGCGCTTAGCAACGGCATTGACGAGGAAGGTTCCCCGGCACTCGTCAACCCGCTTCTCCGTCGCCTGAAAGGTGACTGGCAGGGGCCACCGATCCCGGATGCGCCAGGCCGGTATAAAGCTGTTGTTTCCAGGGATGACAAGAACGAATCACCGGTAGAGTTTTACTGGGTAGGGTCGGCAGCAAGACATGCCGGGACATTAGCGCACCGATGGTTACAACGACTCAGTGACGGCAGAACGTCAATGGACGAAACCAAGCTGCCAATAGTTCGTGAAACTAACAGGATTTGGGCGCGTGAACTGGGTGTTGCTGAAGATCAGGTCGGCTTTGTATGTGCCCGGGCCGAAAAAGCGATTGCCAACACGGTCAGTGATGACAAGGGACGATGGATACTTCTCGGCAACGGCAAGTCCGAAATCGCGCTTACCGGTGTTATTGATGGCGCCCTGGAGTCGGTTGTGGTTGACCGGATCCGCATCGATGATGACGGGACGCACTGGATAATTGACTACAAGACCAGCACGCATGAAGGCGGCGATTTGACAGGCTTCTTGCAACAGGAATCTGATCGCTACAGACCTCAGCTGGAAAAATACACGAAGCTCTATGCTGCATTGTCCAGTGAGACAGTGCGAACCGCGCTGTATTTTCCGTTGCTGCAGGAATTTTGCGAAGTGGTGCTTGCAGATTGATTGACTAGAGCTGCCCTTCGAAACGGAACGGGCGCTGCCCGCGTTCGTCCGGCGAGCCAAGGAATCGCAATTGATTGGTTATCGATGGCGGCGTTTCGGCGGTAGGGGCTACCTGACCAATAAATACGTAATTGCGATCTGCCGTCAATTCGATCGTACCCTCGACATCGAGTACGCCTGATACGTCTTGTACTACACCGCTGATGCCGTTTGTTGTCGTTTGAAAATCTGCCCGGAAATCACCGACTCGTTCGGCGGAAAGTGCCGGCGCGAAAAAATCCGCAACGGTGACAGAACCGTCAGCCGCTACCGGCAGGCCGTTCATGATACTCAGAGTCTCAAACTGCAGAATCACGTCGCCGCGAATACCGCTTCGCTGAAATGCCTGGTGTACAACATCGAGTGGCATGTTGCCGCGCAAATTTGAAATCAATAAAGCGCCACCGAGACCAATAGCGACATCGGCTTCCATAGTTCCGGAACCCGGACTTCCACTGGCTGCAAATGCAAGCTGACCCCTGAATAGCGCGCCTGGCCTGAATCGCCATTGCAAATCGCGAATATAAGCGCCGCCGGCAATTCCTTCAGTAGCAGCACCTTGCCAAATTGAACCCGAGATTCCACTGAGCCTGACCTCGGCTGGCACAAACCAGTTGTAGGCGACGCGCGCCGGAAATGTCACCAGCAGCACCAGAAGGAACACAAATAATCCGGCAATAATAATACGTTTCATTTGCTTGCGGATCAGCGCTGCAGGGTGAGGGACGAGTTGACACGACCCAGATTTTCGTCAGAGGCAATGGAGAAGCTGCTGGATTCGACTTGCAGCGCATATTGCCGGTTCAGATCACCAAGCCAGAGCATAAGATCATCAAATGCAGCGTTCTCAAATTCAACGCGAATTCCGTCGCCGCCCGGTGTCGGTTGCGTTCGTTGCAATGCGTTGGTCAACCCGCGTTGTCGCAGCGTATTGTCGACAATGACAACGAGAGACTGATTCTGTCCTGCCGTTTGTGCTGGTGCAGACCCGGCAGTCTGCAATTGAGCGCGCATCGGTCGTAATGCTGCAAGTGACGTTCGCCAGACGTCAACCCGTTCGGCGGTTGACCTCTGGCCGCTGTCAAGCGGCGCCCAGATACCGAACCAGCCGATCGCGAGAATGATGAACACCGCCGCAGTGCCGACCATCATTCGCTCACGGGAATCGAGGGCTGCAAACCAATCCTTCACGAGCCGCTCTCCTGAATTTGGATGCGACTGCTGACACTTCCTTCGCCCTGGTCGGCCGATTGAATCGCGGCTGTAAACTGGCCGCTTTCAGCGATAACGCTGCGAATATTTTCGAGCATCGCGACATCCGGTGCGGTCACGCGCAGATCGATAACGCCAGCGCGGTAACTAATCGCCTGAACTTTTGCAGCCTTGTTTTGCTGCATCGCGCGACTCAATTGCTCCATAGACTGGAGAAAAACCGGGGTTGCGCCTCCGCTGCCGACGCGACGCCGCAACGAATCGATGACCCGGGCCGGATCATTTGTTTCCGCAGCGCCGGGGACCATTTGCTGGTATTCGGTATTAAACATTTGCTGCAATTCTGCTTCCTGTCGGGTTAGCAGGTAGAAATCCATACTTTTGGCGCCGAGGCCGACGAGCATAAAGGTGAGTAACAGGGCGGCCGCAAATTTCCAAGGCCTGAAAAGGCCGGAATATTGCCGCTTTGCCGCATATTGGCCCTGCAGGAGATTGATGCCGGCGCCAGTGGCTACTGTGACCGCAAGGCGTGGCATCACACCATCAGGCAGCAATTTTACGTCGACGCTGTCGAGTTCCTGGCGCATTGCAATCCAGTCATGCTGATAGCGCTCCTCTGTGATTTCGTCACAATAAACCAGCACGTGGCGCGGCAATAATGTCGGCGGTTCGCCGTCTTCGCCAGCCGTTTCGTCACCATCGTCCAGTGCGCCAATGGCTGCCAATGCATCGCCGGGGCTAACGCCTTGCATGACCAACTCGGTATTGCCGCCGTCGTTGATGAACACGTGGTCGTCGCTCAATAGCAGGCTTATCGTGCCCGGAATCCTGGCAAGCCCGTAACTTTCCGCGATGATGGCAGAGGCGTCAATGCCGGCTTCGGCAAGCGTTGATTGCCACGCCTGCATATTGTCATGGCTAACAACGCTGACCGGCGTGCGGCCGTTCGAGCGGCGCGTACCGGCAGCAAAATGCAGGTTCTCCACATCATCAGCAAGATATTCTTCGAGGGCGTAAGGAAGAGCTGCCTGAAGTTTGGCGCCCTTTACCGGGATGTCGATACTGGTTGTCAGTACTTCAGTGCTGGGGACCAGCACAATTACCTGGCGATCACCCGTATCAGCAGCGGCTTCCATGAGCATGCCGCTGTGCAACTCGCTGCGTCGCGCTCCGCTTGAATCTACGGCAATCCACTGTGCCGGTTGATCCGCGGAATCTACGAGACGAATTACCAGAAATTCTGACATATTCAAATACTTCCAAAGCTGCGCAGTATAGGCGTTACATCGCCTCGATCATTGCGTTGCAACAGGCTGTACATGGTGATGCGAACCGTATCAATCCGCACGATTACCTTCAATTGAAAAAATTGAGTTGAATCGCCCAGAAGGTTGTTTATCACATCCGGAGGCACCAGCGACGCGAAGGAGGTCTCTATATCGGTAAAGCCGCCAGCCTCCCGTTCCGCAATCAGGCCTTCGACATCGGAAATAGTCATTTCTTCGTCAAGAGACTGCAGCACTGCCGGGGTAGCAGTATTTACATTGATGTTGAATCGACCCGGAAGAGCGGCAATGTGATGCCGTAGTACGTTGTAAGTCTGTCTGTCCATGCCCTCAATTGCCGCCAGTTCACTGATGCTGCTGAGCGGTTGGTTAGCGGATCGGTAGGGCGGCAGCATACCTGTATATATTGAATCTTCCGCACCATCCGGAAAGGATGCGTCGAGATCAGAGTCAATCCAGTCTGCGGCGATACCTGCAAATCTCGGGTCCAGTCCCAGTGCATTGAGGAGGCGGCGAAACTGCTCCAGCGATTCTTCCTCAATTTGTCCATTCTGATTGACAAGATTATTAATATTGAAGCGACCCTGTAAATCTGTGATGTTGCCAAATACCTCACCACCTTCAATCGGCAGTCCAGGCAGGTCCGTTGCCCAAATCTCGCCGAGGTGATCCGTCTGGCTGTCTTCGCGATCCTGGTGAAGAATGCCAACTATCCAGCTCTCTGCGCCCAGTGCGACCTGAATCGCCTGGTCCCGATTGAGCAATACTGTGGTTCGGCGCACGTCAAGCGCACTGTCCCAGGCAAGATTGGCCGCAACGATGGTTGCCAGGGCTGAAATCAACATTGCGGTAATCAGTGCAATGCCACGATCGCGCTTGTTGCCGTTCATGGCGCAATCTCGATCAGACGCGTAATTTCACCTTCGTTCTGCAAGGTGAGTATTAGTTCCACGGCGCGCGGTCGTTGCCGGGATTGTAGCGGGCCGGCCTGATTGTTGGGTGGCCACTGATCCGTCCATTCGCCGTCTGCCTGCAGAAAGCGAAATACGATACTTTCGACGCCGTCGAGCAATACGAGTCCAATAGGTTCGTTGCTGAATGTCCTGTCAAGAACTCGCCAATGATAACGAAACAACTCGTCTTCTTCGATTCGATAGGCCGCACGTTGCAAAGTGCCGCGCGGCAAAACGACGGGATTATTCCAACCGCCGCGGGTAAGTTCGATGGCAAAACCGGATTGAAAATCGGTATCCAGCGAAGCGCCCAGCGCTTCGCCGAGTTCTTCCCGAACCGGGCGCGGTGATAATTGCAGGAAGTCCTCACTGATCACACGGACCGTTCGTTGTAATGCCTGCAATCTGTCCATCCGGTCATTCAATAATTCTGCGCTGGCAAGCGTCTGCCCAAGTGCGCCATAAGCGAGTGCTGCGAGAATTGCAAAAATGGCCAGCGATACCAGGACTTCAATAAGCGTAAACCCGCTGCATCGCCTTGTGCACGATCTCACTGGTCCTCTCCCACGTCCTGTGAGTTACGCGACCAGGCGCGATTGCTTTCGCCGGGAATTCCTGGCTCACCGATGAAACCGGTGACAGTACGAACTATTGCGTCCGAGCCGGCATAAGAAATTTCTACATCGACGCGAAACAAATTTTCTACACCGGTTTCGGAAATAGTGGCCCGCCAGGCCCACTCCAGGCCCGCATAATCTACTTCCCCATCGGTTTCGCTGACCTCTGGTACAACGTTGGCCAGGCGCATTTCAGTGATTTTGTTTTGCGCAATCCAGCTTGCATAGGTTCGCTCCTTCATAGCGGAACCGGCGTCAATCATCTGGCTCACAGACGCTGCAACGGCAGCGAGTGACAAGCCGGCGATTGCCAGGGCAACCATGACCTCTATGAGCGTGAAACCGGCCGCTTTGCTGGTGACACTACGGCAGCTACTGATCTTCATTCTTGATCTCAATTTCACCGACGATCGATGCGCTGATAGTAATAGCCGCCTGGTCATATTGCCTTACCAGGGTAAGCTCAAATGGCGTGATGTCGCCACTGGACATGATAAGAACATGTGGCAAATAGTCGTCCGTCAGATCCCGGTCCCTGGCATTGCTGGCTGGATCATCGTCTTCTTCGTCATATTTTAGATCGTCGGAATCTGTATGCAGCAGCACTTTGCGATCTTCAAGAAACAGCTCAAATTCGGTTTGCTCGGCGAGCTGACGTGGCCGCAGCATGTCGTCGTCAATGACTTCGTACCATTGTTCCGTCAGCGGGTCGTGTTCAACGAAACGATAGCCTGACTGCAGAAACTCGAGGCCGTAATCACGCCCCTGCAGCATGGCTTCATCATTCACCAACTCGATTAGCGAGCCCAACCTGCGTGCATCACGTTGCAGATTCCGGTCGTCACCCAGAAGACCGAGCGACAGCATTGCGATACCGCTGATAATGCCGACAATAACGACAACCACGAGTATTTCGATGAGCGTGAATGCCGACTCACGGCAGCTCGATTTGCGTCGGATTCTAATATGCAGGGTGCGGGCTGACATTTTATGAGCCGCCGATCAGCGCTTAGTCGCCGCGGGAACTCTTACTCCAGTTCCCAGTTGCCAAGATCAGCGTCTATGTCTTCGCCAC
>JBLHLN010000150.1:0-6066 GCA_047620565.1 Woeseiaceae bacterium | reverse complement strand
CGATCAGGATGAGGAGGTCACGGCCGACGGCATGTCAATGCTCACTCGGGTGGACATTCCGGGACCGATCGAGCGCGACTACCGCTACATTCGCGTGCAGCCGGGCACGTATCGAGTCGTACTGGAGGTCGACGGGGAACAGCTGGAAGGTCAGGCCGACATCCTGGTGGACCACTGGTTCGATCAGGGCATTTCTAACTAGCTACGCGAACGTTGCGCGTCTACTGTTGCGGACTGGAATACGGATCGTCCTTCCTGCTGAATCCCGCTGCGCTCTCGGATGCGCCCAGGTATCCTGGTAATAAACTGGTCGCGTCGAAGTAATCAAAGAAGCGCAATGTGCCGGGAGGTCGCTCCATATCGACTGAGATACCGTCCTTGAACACCATCTGCACCGTACGAATGTTGGAGATGTTATCGAGTGGATTTTCGGCCAGCACGACCAGATCGGCAAGCTTCCCTTCCTCCACCGTACCGAGTACATCGAGGAGCCCCATCATATCGGCGCCATTGCGTGTTGCAGCGATCAGCGTATCCATCTCACTGATGCCAGAGAGTACAAATTGTTCCATCTCCAGCCAGCCAATCTCCCCAACGGGCATCGAATCGGAGCCGATGAGAAGTTTGACACCGGCCTTGGACGCCTTAACCAGCGCTTGTCGCTGGAACAATGCGTGCTCCGGCGAGCGAACATCAGCATACGCAATCAATGTGCGTAATCGTACCGCCTGCTTGTCCTCCGAGTAGCCTAGCGAGGCCAGTCTCGCCTCGCGTTCCTTGATGTATTCGTCGCTCAGATTACAGATGATCGTAGGATCAAAGAAAGTTCCCTTCTGCGCCATTAGCTTGATGGTCTCGTCGGAGAGCCCATAACCGTGCTCGACGGAATCCACGCCCGCTTGGACGGCCAACAATGTCGTCGGTTCGCGCGCATGAGTGGTGACGTGAACGCCGAGACTGTGTGCCGTCTCGATGACCGCAGCCAGTTCGTCAGGGAGCATCTCGACGTTGAATATTTTAATTGTACTCGCGCCGTTCTGGATTCGGCTCCGCACTGCCTTACGGATAGCCGCGACGCCGTCGTCCCCGTTAACCGTATCGCCCCGGTGACCCGCTGTCGGTGAGACCGGTAGACCAGAAGGGAAGATCCGCGGGCCCATAAAGAATCCATTATCAAAGGCCCGCTGCCAGGTCACGTCGATATAGTCTTCCTCGCCGGTGGACCGCAGGGCGGTGAAACCATGCCGCAAGCCCTCCATAGCGTTGACACCGGCGCGGACGACCTTCGATCCACTACTTTCACCGTCGAACGCGTGGTTATGTGGCAGCAGCCCGCTTAGGTGGGTATGCATGTTCCAGAAGCCCGGAACGACATAAGCGCCGTCGAGATCAATTACGCGGGTTTCGTTTCCGGTCGACCGGTAGGCGCCACGCGTAATCGAGGTGATCGTGTTGCCGGTGATCACGACTGTCATCCCCGGTTGGACCGGGCTTCCCGTGGCATCGATGACGTTGGCATTGGTCAGCACCGTAATCGGGTTGTCTACAGTCTGCGTTGCCGCCAGACCTGGCACGATCAACAGAATCGCCAGGGCCAAATGCATTGTTTTTTTTAATTTCTTCACAGGTCGACATCCAGTGCGCATCGCGTGATGGTTCGGGCGGGCCCATCACCAAATTGTCGTCGATTAAGCCAATTACGCGAAAAATGGGTATAGTCCGGGCACAAATAGTACGCCTATTTTCGGATATTGTATACAATTACGGATATGGCCATCATTATTAAATGATTGCCGCCTGACGGGTCAATTTCGTTACAGTCGATGTTGTCGATTACGACGAAGGACTACTAGCAGTACCGGCGGTCTCTGTTAAAGATACCTATGGTATCTTCATTTTCATCCAGCCTGATGTGTTGTGGAAATCCGTTACAACGCTGCCGGGGGGCACGAGTTCGTTGCATGCTTGTCGGGTTTCATCGTCGAGCTTCATTTCTGCAACCGGCAGAATATCCTCCAGATGCTGCATCGTACGTGGCCCCATCAGCGGCGCTGTGATCCCGGGCTGATCCTTGACCCATAGAACCGCCAACTGTGCTGGAGTGATACCAACCCGTTCTGCGATTTTCGCGAACTTGAGGCCGACCTGTATACCCCTTTCGGTGACGCGGTCACTGTAAAATCCGCCACGATATTCGGCGCGTGAGCCTTTGGGATAGTTCGCCGGGTTCTTGTACCTTCCGGCGAGGACACCCATGGCCATAGGCACGAACGAAATAATACCGACCCCATATTTCATTGCCATTGGGAGCAATTCGTTTTCGATGCGCCGATCAAGCAGATTATAAGGTGGTTGCTCGGCTGAAAAGCGATGGTAACCGAATTCCTTGCTGATCATCATGGATTCCATAATTTGCCACGAAGGAAACGTTGAGCAGCCGATGTAGCGGGCCTTTCCTGAGCGGATCAGAATATCCAGAGCACCCAATGTTTCATCGATCGGAATATGAGGCTCCGGGCGATGAACGTACAGTAAGTCGATGTAATCGGTTTGAAAACTCTTTAACGAGTGTTCGCAGGCGCGGATGATGTTGTATCTTGAAAGTCCGTGCCTGTTCACTGCGGCTTCCGGCTTATAGTCGTCAAGAGATATTCCTGGAGTGCTCATTCCATGGTCAATCTTTGTTGACAAAAGCACGTCATGACGTCGGCCGTTCGCCTGCAACGCACGACCTATCATCTTCTCCGCTTCACCGCCTGCATAACAATCTCCAGTGTCTAAAAGATTAATGCCTGCATCCAGTGCGCGATCGATCATTCTGGTCGACTCGTCCTCAGGTGTTGGGTCCAGGAAATTATCTGTACCGAGCGCAATACAAGAAACCTCCAGACCAGTGCGTCCGAGCAATCTATACTCCATTTAGAGGCATCTCCATTGATTCGAGTCGTGATCGTTGCCCTTCAATCCAGCAGCCGCGTCATTTGATCATTGCGACCAGTCAATTCCCACCGCGACAAGGCAATCGGTATAATTCCGCCGTTCATGAAATCATCATAGTGCCGGCGAACACTGAACTCATCACCCAATTGCTGGGCCTGTTCGACCATGAGCTGCTGAATCATGTTTTTTCCTACCGTGTAATTTGCACTATGACCTGGGGCACGTAGTGTTTCTTCTATATCCCACCATACGGCATCGCTATCCACTTCTGCCCATCCGTTAGGCACTCCATCGGCAAAATTATTGAGCGCATCGTCCAGGGTGTACTCGTTGCTGTGCATCCTTAAGTCGGAAAGCGCACGGATTGCGCGAAATGCCAGCCATGTATAGGTAATTTCCCGTGATCGGGGCCTGTCATCGAAGAGCCCAAGTTGCAAGAGCCATTCTTCGATGCCAAATGCCAGGGCCTCCGACCGAGCTTCGTGCATGTCGTAAAGTCTGATGTCACCGCGTATCGGCCGCTCGTCGTGCTCCTGGTACCATATTTTCCTCCCGCCACGGTAATAATGTCCAAAAAATACGTGTGCCACGTTTGTCATTGGCTCACGATCATTTGTCTCCTCGAAGAATCCACGATCACCCTGCCTCAGATATGCACTCTTACCCCACATCCGCGGATAGAGGTGCGGCGGAAGCGGATCGAGATCTTCGGGAACAGTAATGATCTCCTCGTCACGGACGAAATCAAACACCCTTTGCGCACACTCGCTCTGGCGTTGATCGTTTACCTTTTCCGTTGCCGTTATCTCAGAGTGAGGCTCATTTCTATTTCTGTGCTCTTCAAGTTTCAGGAAACATGCCGCTCGATTATATTCACTTTCGATCATCGTATGGAATTGTTCCCAGTCATAGGGAATCAGATGCACATTCCTCATCCACCAGTTGTAGTTCTCCTTGCCTATTCCGGCCTGTGGTGGAAGACTGTCCAACTCTTCGGAGAGCCAGTCACGGAAGTCTTCAGTCGCAGCTATGGCTGTCTTGGTATCGGAGACCAACTCCGGATGATGTTGCTCGAATTGCTTGACAAACCGTTCGAGCATTTGAATATCCTTTTCCTTAACGCGAATTGCTATTCTCGTTAGGTCGCCTACGGCTTCGGTAAGATTCGTTTTTGCCTGAAGGAAAAGCCTGGGTACTGCTTGCAACTTCACCCGGAAGTCTGCGACATCTGCGGCCGACATCGGGACTTCAGGTTCGAACAACCCCCAGCTGGAAAGACTGCGCGAATGATGGACCAGCAGTCTCGGATAGATCCCGTCGGTGAGATTGTAGAATCCAGGATCCCGCGCCCATTGCCGCAGAACCCGATGATCGAATTCCACACCATTCATTTCTGCACGCACGACATGGAAATCTACCTGTTGTTCTACAGGCCACTCACTGATATCTATCGCCTTCAGTCGCCCTTGAAGCTCCTTCAGATCATCGTACTGCCTGGACATCGTAGCCGCGGTGAAATCCGGCACGCCGTCAAGGACAGTTGGCTTTATGAACTCACGAAACTCCTCGTACAAGCTTACGAGCTCAGCATAGTTATTCAATAGAATCTCCTTTTACGTTTCTCAGGAACATCAACAATCGCTGATTTGTGAAAATGTGCTTATCGGCCAACTGTACGTCGACAAACAATCCGGATGGACGTTATTGTCAAGATCGATAAGAACAATACTTCGGTAAACTATTGCGTCACTTTCATGTCCAGGTTCATCTCTGCGGCTTTGTTGCGAAATGCCGCCACTTCATTAGCCATCACTCGTCCGAGTTCCTGTTCGGCTTCCTGTACCGCATTCTGGGCGTCTATGATATTTCTCAAATTGCCCTGCGTCGGCCGACCCCAATGGCTGCCAATGTGAGTCATGACCTTGGTGATTTTAAAATAGGCGAGGTTCCAGGTTGGCGCTGTCTCCTCGACCGTACCCGGTTTACTCCAAAGCCGGTACTCGATTTCGTCCAACGCCTGATTCATTTCATTAGCAAGTCTCGACAGATCCTCATGAGCGCCGTCTCCTGACATACCGGCGGTGCCGTCACGCCGCATAGCCAGCATCAGGAAATGCTCGGCATCCCTGCGCGCATCGCGAATGCGCTCTATGGCGGTGACATTTCGTTCCTGCAGATCAGCCACTTGCATCAGAGCATCGAAATTCGCCTGACGATCCTCAACGGCAATATCAAAGCGCGGGTCGGTAAGTACACTTACCATTCCCCCTATTTCCTCTTGCTCGAACGAAACAGTGAAGCTGTATCTACCGGGTAATGCGTGGACGGATGAGCGCGGTGGCGGTCCCGGCTGCGCACTCGGTTGACGCTCGCTTGGATACTGGCGGATTTTTTCCAGGCCCATGTCCCACACCACGCGGTTAATGCCCTGGTGTACATTCGCCTCGAACATTCGAATAACTCTTCCATCCGCGTTGCTAATTTTGACAGTTGCTACAAATTTTCCGTCTACATTGCCGTCTTCAGTATTCGTGTCAGTCACAGTCTCGGGTTTGGGAAGGTTCGATCCGGATAACATGAAAGTAATCATGGCCCCGTATGGCTCGTTCGGTGCGCGATATTCGCCCAAGCGGTCTCCATTAGTACGTTTTGACCGATACTGCTGACCATCCGTTACTGACAAAAGCATCATACGGCCCGAGAAATCCTTTTCCGCAAGGTTACGCAGCGCACCGTAATCGTCAATGATAAATATGCCGCGACCATGTGTGGCAACTACAAGATCGCTTTCGCGTGTCTGGATAGCGATATCCCGCACAGATGATGCTGGCACACCTTGTGTCCATCTGAACCAGTTATCACCTCCGTCCAGCGTCACGAACAAGCCGAAAACCGTGCCGAGGAACAGCAGGTCAGCATCTACCGGATCCTGCTTGACACTGTAGGCATGACCTCGCAGATCTTTGCTGCCGAGGCTTATCCATCTTCTGCCATACTGTTCCACCCGATACACGTAGGTATTCGAATCGGATTGGCGGTGGTTGTCGAACACGATATAGGCGACCGACGCGTCGTGCGGCGATGGTTCAATGTGCGGCACCTGCATATTTTCGGGAATACCCCTGA
>JBLHLN010000149.1:0-6068 GCA_047620565.1 Woeseiaceae bacterium | reverse complement strand
ACGGAAAAGAGTCACTTCTTGATCGCATGCCACCATACCAGGGCGGCGGAGACATGATTCTCGAGGTCGCCTTTGACAAGACCACGTACAACGACCTGCCCTACAAATTTGAAGCCGGCACGCCGAACATTTCCGGCGCAATCGGTCTTGGCGCTGCGGTTCATTACTTGCAGGCTATCGGCATGGAGAACATAGCTAGGCATGAGCAAGCGCTGCTGGAATACATGACTGGCCAGTTAGCGTCAATCGAAGGCCTGCGACGAATTGGCACAGCAGATCACAAAGCAAGCGTGCAATCGTTCCTGCTTGATGACATTCATCCACATGATATCGGCACAATTCTCGACCATCAGGGTGTCGCCATTCGCACGGGTCACCACTGTGCGATGCCGTTGATGGCGTTCTATGAAATACCCGGCACCGCCCGCGCATCCCTGGCCCTGTACAACAACCAGGATGACATAGACAGACTTGTCGACGCGCTCGGCACCGCCAGGAAACTTTTCAGCTGATGACCGCAGATCAGCAACAAGACCAGGAGTTGAGCGATCTTTATCGCGAACTAATCCTCGACCACGCACGCAATCCGCGCCATTTCGGCAAACTGCCTGACGCAACGCACTTCGCGGAGGGCATTAATCCATTGTGTGGTGACAAACTGAAAATGTATTTCGTGATCGATTCTGCCGGCTGCATTTCTCAAGCGCGATTCGAAGGCTCGGGCTGCGCTATATCTGTCGCTTCGGCTTCGTTGCTAACAGATTCTGTCGTCGGCAAAAACACAGATTTCGCGCGCGACTATTTATCTGCGGTTATTTCGCTTCTGTCCGATGATGCCGGTTTGCCAGATGACATTGAGCGACGGTTTGAAATGGGCAAACTAAAAGCATTGGAAGGCGTCAAGCAATTTCCCTCGAGAGTTAAGTGCGCAACACTTGCCTGGCACGCCCTCGATTCCGCACTACAGAACGACAAAAAACCGGCAACAACGGAGTAACAGGCTGCATGTTTGGACACACGAATGAACCTTTTTCCCTGGCGCGCGACGTTGCCGCCGTCATAATTCCCGCGGGCGAACAGCTAACGCTGCGTGAAGGCACCAGCGGCTTCATCACGCAAGCGCTTGGCGGCAGTTTTACCGTCTACGTTGAAGGTAACCTGTTCCGAATTGCGGGCGCCGATGCCGATGCTCTCGGCAAAGAACCGGTGCCACCGCCCCCGATTCCCGACAACGCAACCGACGAGGACATTGAGACCGTCATATGGCAGCAGTTGAAAACCTGCTATGACCCGGAAATTCCGGTAAACATAGTCGATCTTGGTTTGATCTACCGATGCGACATCAGCTCTATGCCAAATGGAGAACGTTCTGTCAGTGTTGATATGACACTAACGGCACCGGGCTGCGGCATGGGCGAAATTCTGGTTCAGGATGCGCAGGAAAAAATAGCTGTGATACCCACCATTTCTGATGTGCAAGTCGAACTGGTGTTCGACCCGCCCTGGAATCAAGGCATGATGTCTGACGAGGCAAGACTGCAGACCGGATTGATGTAAAATCACGCTCAACAGTTAATTCGCATCCCGATCCCGCGCAAAAAATATTACTGAACAGCAACCATGAAGACACTGACTATTCTTCGTCACGCCAAATCCAGCTGGAGTGACGCCAGTCTCTCTGACCACGACCGGCCGCTCAACGGGAGAGGCAAGAGAGATGCACCAGTTATGGCCGAAAGAATCAGGAAAGCCGAAATTCGCCCGTCGCTGATTGTTAGCAGCCCGGCGAAAAGAGCCTGGTCAACTGCAAAAGTCATTGCCAGAGAAATCTCCTACCCTATCGAATTCCTGCAGCGAGAGAAAAGCTTGTATCACGCTGGTTTGCAAAGCTTGCTGGATACGCTTGCGCAACAGGATCAGGGGTTCAACAGCATTCTTCTCGTTGGTCACAATCCCGGGCTAACCGACCTTGCGAATTTTTTTGTGCCACGCCTTACAGACAACATTCCCACTTGCGGTTTTGTGTCAGTCCAGGTCGATAGGGAAGATTGGAATTTCAGCACTGCCGGGGACGCCAGGCTGATCGTTTACGACTACCCGAAAAGCGTCGACTGATCTGTGCTCAGCATTCGGGCACGTTGACCGCAAGACCTCCCTCTGAGGTTTCTTTGTACCGGGTTGACATGTCCAGCCCGGTCTGGCGCATGGTACTTATCACCTGATCGAGCGTGACTTTGTGGGTCCCGTCGCCCTGCATCGCAAGTCGCGCGGCGTTAATCGCTTTTACCGCGCCCATCGCATTGCGTTCTATGCAGGGAATCTGCACCAGGCCACCAACCGGGTCGCAGGTAAGTCCAAGGTTGTGCTCCATACCGATTTCCGCAGCGTTCTCGATTTGCGAATTGTCGCCGCCTTTCGCCGCCACCAGTCCGCCAGCGGCCATGGAGCAGGCAACTCCCACCTCACCCTGGCATCCCATTTCGGCTCCGGATATGGATGCATTTACTTTATAGAGGATGCCTATGGCACCAGCGACCAGGATGAAACGCTTTATACCTTCATCATCAGCGCCCCTGACAAAATCCCTGTAGTAATGCATCACGGCCGGAATAATTCCGGCAGCACCGTTGGTCGGTGACGTCACCACCCTGCCACCTGCCGCGTTTTCCTCGTTTACAGCAATTGCGTATACGTTTACCCAGTCCATCGCGTCCATCGCAGTCACCTCACTGCGGCTCAGCAACTTCTTGTGGAGTTTCGCAGCCCGCCGCACGACAGCCATCGGGCCCGGCAATACGCCATCTGTGTGCAGCCCCCGATTTACACAACTTTGCATCGCTAACCAGATGTCATCGATACGACTGTCAATTTCCTGTGTTGTTCTCCAGTGCTTCTCGTTTATCTCCACAAGACCGGCAATCGTCAACGAATTATCGCTGGCCATTCGCAGCAATTCACTGCCACTGGTAAACGCATGCGGCGGCTCGCCCTCCTGGCTTGCGACTTCCGGCTCATCGCCGCGAGCGATGAAACCACCACCCAGTGAATAGTAATCCGCGCAAAATGTCGCATCTCCGCTGCTGTCGGTTGCGACGAAGCGCATACCGTTCGTGTGTCTTGGCAGCTCCTCGCCCAGCTCAAATACCAGGTCAGTCGGCGGATCGAATGCAACATCGCCAACCTCCGGAACACGAATTACACAAGCGGCGTGCACCGCGCGCAGCATACCCTCCACGTCATCGGGGTCCAGCGTTTCCGGCTCACAACCCAACAAACCAAGGATAATCGCAGAATCGGTGCCGTGGCCCTTGCCGGTGTAGGCAAGCGATCCGAACAGCGTCACCTGAATCCTGCTCACCGAATCTGCTTCGGTCGCGAGATTGAGAGCGAACTGCCGTGCGGCCTTCATCGGACCCACTGTATGAGAACTTGAAGGACCAACGCCAATCTTGAAAATGTCGAATACGCTTATGGAGGGCATCGGCGCACTCTATATCGCAACAATTCGAATTGCATCAGAATTACCAGCCTCATGCGGATATAACATTCAGCGACTGCATTTACCGATCGGCATCATCGCGACCACGATTGCGCTCACGGAGCTTTCGGCGCGTGTGTTTGTCTGGTTTTCCATCAGTTCTCGGCATTTGCCGGCGGTCCTGCCGAATACCATCGACAATCTGCCTGCGCCTAAGCACGGCAGATTCGTCCTCTGTAAAGCATAGCTGTGCTTCATTCGCGGGCCCGCGCCTTACAGGCAAGGGTCCGGCCGAAAGACTATAGGGCAACTTGTCCTTCACCAGCTCAATCGTGTCGCCTTGTTTTACACGGCTACCCGGCTTTGCCCTCTCGCCATTCAGTTTGACATGGCCACCAGACACTGCGGCGGCGGCCAGCACGCGCGTCTTGTAGAATCGTGCAAACCACAACCATCGATCAATGCGCACAGCTGCATTCCCGGTCCCATCATTGGCTTCGTTCATTGCTTCGATACCTGGCGCTGACTGATATACTTTGCGACCTTTCGAAGTGGAGGGCAACGTTGTGCCCAGTAAATTCCTGAATTCTCTTGCCGAACAGACCGAGGCGCTAAGATCGCAGGGGCTTTTCAAAAGTGAACGGCTGATCGCCGGTCCACAACAGGCAGCAATCAAAGTCCGTGACAATGGCGACACTACGGAAGTCCTCAACCTGTGTGCCAACAATTACCTTGGCCTCGCAAATCACCCCAGCATCATACAAGCGGCTCACAAGGCACTTGATAATTTCGGTTATGGAATGGCGTCTGTCAGGTTTATCTGCGGAACGCAGACCATTCACAAGGAACTTGAAGAGCGTATCAGCAACTTTCTTGGAACTGAAGACACAATACTTTACCCGTCTTGCTTCGACGCTAACGGTGGCCTGTTCGAGACTCTCCTCGGGCCGAATGATGCCGTAATAAGTGATGCGCTGAACCATGCAAGTATTATTGACGGTATTCGTCTGTGCAAAGCCAAAAGGTTTCGTTACCAAAACAACGATATGGACGCGCTGGAAACACAACTGAAAGCCGCCAGCGACTGCGATCAGAGCCTGATTGTGACAGATGGTGTTTTTTCAATGGATGGCACCATTGCTGATCTGGCAAATATCAGCCAGCTCGCGGAGAAATACGGGGCTTTGACAATGGTCGATGACTGCCACGCCAGCGGCTTCCTCGGCGCTACTGGCCGGGGCACACACGAGTACAGAGACGTGATGGGCAAAATTGACATCATCACGGGCACACTCGGCAAGGCGCTCGGTGGTGCTTCTGGTGGCTTCACGTCAGGACGCAGGGAAATAGTCGCATGGTTGCGTCAGCGATCGCGCCCCTACCTGTTCTCAAACTCGGTAGCTCCCACTATCGCCGCAACATCCATTGCTGTGTTCGATCTGCTCGAAGGCGATAGCGTCCTGCGCAACAAGCTGCATTCCAACGCCGCGCGTTTTCGTGCCGGTATGAGCGCTTTGGGATTCGATCTAAAACCGGGCGAACACCCTATAATTCCGGTAATGCTTGGCGATGCCGTACTGGCATCAAACATGGCGGATAAACTCCTCAAGCATGGCGTATATGTCATTGGCTTTTCGTTTCCGGTTGTGCCGGAGGGCCAGGCTCGAATCAGGACGCAGATGTCTGCCGGATTGACCGAAGCGCAGATCGATCATGCGATTAACGCGTTTGCCGACGTCGGGCGTGAGCTCGGCGTCATACACTGAGGCCGAAAAATGCGCGCATTGGTAAAAGCAAAAGCAGAACGTGGCATCTGGCTGAAAGACATCGAGGAACCATCAATTGGTCATAACGATGTCCTCATCAAAGTTCGTCGTACCGCGATCTGTGGTACTGACATACATATCTACCAATGGGACGACTGGGCCAGCAAGACAATTCCCGTACCGATCGCAGTTGGCCATGAGTTCTCCGGTGAAGTCGTCGAGTGCGGTGTCGAGGTAAAAGGATTCGAGCCCGGCGATCGCGTATCAGCGGAAGGACATGTGACTTGCGGAGTTTGCCGCAACTGCCGCGCCGGACGCAGGCATCTGTGCATGAATACAGTTGGCGTTGGCGTAAACCGGGCCGGCGCTTTTGCCGACTACATCGCCGTCCCCGCATTTAATGTTTTCAAATTGTCGGCTGCCATTTCTGATGACATGGCGTCTATTCTCGATCCTTTGGGCAATGCGACACACACGGCGTTGTCCTTTGATCTGGTCGGAGAAGATGTGTTGATTACCGGCGCCGGCCCTATTGGCATAATGGCTGTCGCCATTGCACGATATGCCGGCGCACGACACATCGTCATTACAGACGTCAATGACTATCGACTGGGCCTTGCCCGGAAAATGGGTGCCTCGATTGCGCTAAACGTCAGCAGCGGATCAATTGATCAAACCATGAAAGACCTTGGCATGGAAGAAGGATTTGACGTTGGCATGGAAATGTCAGGCAATCCTTCTGCTATCGGCGACATGCTGCGCACGATGCATCACGGAGGTAATGTTGCCCTGCTCGGTATCCCTCCTGCCGAAACCGCTATCGA
>JBLHLN010000148.1:0-6079 GCA_047620565.1 Woeseiaceae bacterium | reverse complement strand
TTCGCGCGGCATCGCATCCAGCGTTTCCATGTTATGCAATCGATCAGCAAGCTTAACGAGAATGACGCGAATGTCTTCGATCATTGCAAGCATCATTTTGCGAAAACTTTCTGACTGCGCTTCCGCCCGGCTGGTGAAATGCATCTGGTCAAGCTTGCTAACGCCATCGACAAGCGTGGCAATCTCGCTGCCAAATTCGCTCTCGAGATCGGCTATTGGCGTTTCAGTGTCTTCAACGACGTCGTGCAGAATGGCCGCAGCGATCGCCTGCGAATCCAGGTGCATATCAGCAAGCGTTTGCGCAACAGCAACGGGATGAGAGATATAGGGTTCGCCAGACAGACGCGTCTGGCCGTCATGTGCAAGCGCACCAAATTCGTAGGCTTTCAAAGCCTGTTCGATCTGCTTCTCCGGCATATAGGACTCGAGCGTTTCTACCAGGCGCTTCAAACCCCGGTCTCGTCGCATCGACGAGCCGGGTAATTTAGAAAGCAGTGTAGCGGCGTAGTCCATGACTCATCATAGCCGGTTGCCGGTTGAGCCGCTGCGGAGAATTGCGTCGTAAAGAGGTACCGAAGGTACCTGTTTAGTCGCCTATGGAAATGCCGCGCATTGGCATAATTTCTTCAACAGCATCTGGTTGCAGAAACTCTTCCACGACGGGTTGTTCAACTTCCTCAAGAATGGCCGGAGTGATGTGACCCTCGGCAATTTCACGCAAAGCGATAACGGTCGGCTTATCATTCTCAAGCTCGACCATGGTGTCAGCGCCATGCGCCACGCGCCGCGCGCGCTTCGCAGCAACCAGCACCATTTCAAATATATTGTCTATATTCTTCAGACAATCCTCGACCGTAATTCTGGCCATGTATCCCTAACTCCATTTGCAGGCACGAATCTAATAGACGATTGTCTAGTAGGCGACTGGCCCTTTTAATAACCAAGACCCACCAGTTTATCCCAATATATGCACCTTAAACCAGTATCTTTTCTATACGCGGCTGCAGATCCTGCTCGGCGACCCGGCTGTTGGCGCCCTCGCCGGCCACTACCGATTCCAGCTCAGCGACCGCAGTAGCGAGGTCGTCGTTGATGATCACATTGTTGAATTCACGCCAATGTGACATGTCGCCAAGGGCATCGCGCAGGCGCCGGGCTATGACTTCATCGCTATCCGTGCGCCGGTCGCGCAGGCGCCGTTCGAGTTCATTGCGAGATGGCGGCAGGATAAATACAGTGATGCAATCCGACATGGTTTCACGCACCTGCTGCGCACCCTGCCAGTCAATTTCCAGGATCACGTTGTGCCCGTCAGCCAGGTGTTGCTCTACTTGTGAGCGGCTCGTGCCATAGTGATTGTCAAAAACCAGGGCTGACTCCAGTAGCTCTCCCTGCTTTTGCAGGTCAAGAAATTTTTCTTCATCGACAAAAAAATAATCGCGGCCATCGACTTCGGTCTCACGCCGTGGTCGGGTGGTATACGAAACAGAAAAACGCAGATCTACATTACGCTCAACGAGCGCTTTGACCAATGTCGTTTTGCCCGCACCGGAAGGCGCAGCAATTACAAACAGGCGAGCGTCAGGCATCTTGCTATTCAACGTTCTGAATTTGCTCGCGCATTTGCTCGATAAGCACCTTAAGTTCAACGGCCGCTTTTGTCGTTGCGGCATCAG
Organism: Woeseiaceae bacterium; assembly: GCA_047620565.1. Lineage (GTDB taxonomy): Bacteria > Pseudomonadota > Gammaproteobacteria > Steroidobacterales > Woeseiaceae > SZUA-117. Next base: position 4,403 of record JBLHLN010000148.1, on the reverse strand, counting down.
CAGACTTGGAGCCGAGCGTATTTGCTTCGCGGTTTAGTTCCTGCATGAGAAAGTCCAGTCGCCTGCCGACTGCCTCTTCACTGCCAAGAATGGAACGAATTTCGCTGACATGGCTTTCGAGACGATCAAGCTCTTCGTCGACATCGAGTTTTTGGGCAATTAACGCAAGCTCGGTTTCAAGCCTCGCCGGATCAGCGTCTATGTTTAGCTTGTCGATGCGTTCCCGTTGCCTGGTTCGTACTGCCTCCAGAACCTGCGGCATTCTTTTTTGTACGCTTTTAGCTATTTGCAGGATTTCCGCGCAACGTGCTTCGAGCATCGCGCCGATGCGTTCACCTTCATTGCCGCGCATCTCGCCAAGCGCCGTTAATGTTTCCCGTAGCAATTCGTTGGCAGCGACAAACAAAGGCTCGGTAGCAACTTCCGATTCCTCGATAACACCTGGCCAGCGGAGTACGTCTATTGGATCAACATCGCGCGTAGCCGGCAGCAAACTGTTGAGTGCTTCCACGCTGCGACCGATCTGCTTAACGAGATCGTTGTTCAGGCGCAGCTCGCCGTCTTGCTGCTGCACACGCCTGATGTGCACGGAACACTCAATTTTGCCACGCTTAACTGAGCCGGCAATCTGTTGCCTTAGCTCAATTTCCTTGGCGCGCAGCTCATCGGGCAGCCGAAACTGAACGTCGAGAAAACGGTGGTTGACGGTCCGCAGCTCGCAGGTGAGGGTACCGGCCGGAGACTCGGCAGTCTTGCGGGCGAAGCCCGTCATACTGTTTAACATTTGATTCCTTTCGCCAGGGCGCTTTTACTGCCTGGCACGCTAAATGTGCGCGGGTCCCAGACTTAATCGACTTGCCGCGCCATACTCAATGAGACAAGAGTAAATGAAACTGGTCCACGTTTTGCTTATTTGGCCAATTATTCTAAGCTTGCCGGCTGCTGCCGACCAGCCTTGAACCGAAAGATGCCACAAAATGAAGATTGAATACGCCAAAGTATCTGCGCTTGGAGATCGCACCGATAACCAGGATCGCGCCGCCGTGATAGTCGCGGATGAAGCAGCTGTCATGCTGGTATTTGATGGCATGGGCGGACATTCAGATGGCGCGCAGGCGGCGGAAATCGGCCTCAGGGTCTTGCAGGAGATGTTTACCGCGTCGAAGTTGCCGATATTCGATCCGCAGGGTTTTCTGTACCTGGCAATGTCCCGTGCTCACGACGAGGTCGTGAAAATAGGCGCCGACCTCGCGGTCGACTTTCGGCCACGTGCGACTTGCGCCGTCTGCCTCATCCAGGAAAACGGTACCTGGTGGGGCCACATCGGTGACAGTCGAATTTATCTTTTGCGTGACGGCAAGCTGGTGACCCGATCCCGCGATCATAGCCACGTTGAGGTGCTGATTCAGGAAGGAGCGATTACCGAGGAAGAGGCGCTCGATCACCCGATGCGGAATTTCGTGGAGTGTTGCATCGGCGGTGACGCGCCTGTTCCGGACATGAGCATCACCAGGAAGCAGCCGCTCAATCCTGGAGACGTGCTACTCGCGTGCAGCGACGGTCTGTGGTCAGGCATGAATGACGATGAGATTGCGGATATGGCGATGCGGCCGACCAATTCACTGGCTGAAAATCTCAAGGAATTGAGTATGAAGGCCCTGTCAGTCAATGCGCCCTACAGCGACAATACAACCGGCACCGCCCTGTTATGGGTGGGCGACTAAATAAAGCTGTTCCCGGGCCGCGCTTAAACTAGAATTCCGTAATTAATCAGGAGATTCCCTATGCGACCGAGTGGCCGCGAGTCCGGCGATTTGAGGCCGGTACAATTTACTGTCGACTACACGAAGCATGCGGCCGGCAGCGTCCTCACGGCGTTTGGTGATACACGCGTGCTATGCACCGCCAGCGTCGATACGAGGGTCCCGCCGTGGATGCGAAACACAGGTCGCGGCTGGGTGACCGGCGAATATGGCATGTTGCCAGGCGCCACACATTCGCGTTCGGCGAGAGAGGCCGCGCGCGGCAAGCAAAGCGGACGCACCCAGGAAATCCAGCGGCTCATAGGGCGTTCGCTGCGCGCAGCAACCGATCTCGAAGCTTTGGGAGAGAGGACGGTAACGCTGGATTGCGACGTGTTGCAGGCTGACGGCGGCACCCGAACAGCGGCGATCAGCGGTGCGTTCGTCGCGCTGCAAATTGCGATGAACCGTTTGTGCACAGAGAACAATCTGAAGAAGAATCCTGTGCATGGCCAGATAGCGGCTATTTCCGTCGGCATCTACAAAGGTGCAGCGGTTCTTGATCTTGACTATGCCGAGGACTCGCAAGCGGAAACGGATATGAACGTAGTTATGAATGACGCCGGTCGCTTTATCGAAGTGCAGGGAACCGCGGAAGGTCATGCATTCAGCCGCGAAGAATTGGATGCTTTGCTGGGACTCGCGAGTAAGGGAATAAGCGAAATTATTGAAAAACAAAACCTGGCTATAGCGGCAGCCACGTAAAAAGCTCGCCTGACGGACTGGTATGAAAGTTGTTCTCGCAAGCGGCAACCCGGGCAAAGTCCGAGAGATCGCAGGCATATTTGCCGGGCTCGATATACAGCTTGTGCCACAGTCAGAATTTAATATTGAATCTCCCGCAGAAACCGGCACGACGTTTGTCGAAAATGCCCTGTTGAAAGCACGCTTCGCGGCGGCCGCAACCGGTTTGCCAGCGATGGCAGACGACTCAGGCATCGTGGTTGATGCACTCGACGGTCGACCCGGTGTCTACTCGGCAAGGTACGCAGGTGAAACCGCAAGCGACTCGGCTAACGTAGACAAATTGCTTGAAGAGCTTGGCGGAATCACAGCAGAAGATCGTGGCGCCGGATTTCATTGCGCCGCTGTGCTGGTATTTCCCGATGAGAAAGCAACACCTGCCGTTACCGAGGCAGTGTGGCGCGGTTTGATATTGCAGCAGCGCGAAGGTGATGGCGGCTTTGGTTATGATCCGGTTTTTCTCGACCCGGACATCGGCAAGACCGGGGCACAGATGTCACGTGAGGAAAAAAATCGCGTCAGTCATCGCGGGAAGGCGTTTCGCCAACTGCGGCAAATCTTTCAGGACACATTGCAGCCAGGTTGAAAATCTTGCAACAGCCACCGTTGTCTTTGTACGTTCACTTGCCCTGGTGTGTGCGCAAGTGTCCTTACTGCGATTTCAATTCGCACAAAGCCGGTGAAAACGCACCGCGCTCAAGATACCTGGCCGCCTTACTTGAGGACCTTGCCGTCGAGGCAGCAAAGGCCGAGGGCCGGCCAATCGTCAGCATATTTCTCGGTGGCGGAACCCCCAGCCTTTTTTCGCCGGAAGAAATTGGCATGATTCTCGGCGACGGGCTGACAGGCTTCAAACTCGCGGACGACTGCGAAATTACGATGGAGGCGAATCCGGGCACCATCGAACATGGCAGTCTTGCCGGTTATCGTCGTGCGGGCGTCAATCGACTTTCGATTGGCGCGCAAAGCTTCAATGCCGAAATCCTGCAGGTCCTGGGCCGAATTCACGGGCCACAGGAAATTGTCGATGCTTACGCGGAAGCGTGCGACGCCGGTTTCAACAGTATCAACCTCGATCTCATGTTCGCTCTCCCGGGGCAGGACCTGGCCCTCGCTATTGCAGACGTCGAGGAATTGCTGCGCCTGTCACCACCGCATATCTCCTATTACCAGTTAACGCTGGAGCCGAATACGGTGTTTCACCAGCGGCCACCGCCAGGCCTGCCCGATGATGAAAACGCCTGGAGCATACAGACAGAGTGCCATCGGCTGCTTGCCGGCCATGGTTATGAACAATATGAAATCTCCGCGTTCGCGAAAGATGGCCAGCGTTGCAGGCACAATCTGAATTACTGGAACTTCGGCGACTATCTCGCCGCCGGTGCCGGTGCGCACGGCAAATTGACGACTACTGACGGCGCAATCTGGCGTTACAGCAAACCGGCAAATCCACTGACCTACATGCAGGTTGCTGGCACTGACAATTTGCAGGACAAGGCGGAGCGCCTGCTGCCGCAGGCGTTGGGATTCGAGTACATGTTGAACGCGCTGCGGCTGTTTGACGGATTTTCAGCAGCGGGATTTGTCAGCCACACCGGCCTGGCAATGGACGCGGTCAGCGCGGAATTGCAAAAAGCAGTCGCAGACGGATTGATGGAGCAGGCAAATGATGATGTTTGGCGGCCGACGGCCTACGGTTTTCGCTTTCTGAATGACTTGCAGGCGCGTTTTTTGCCCTGACTTGCGACCACTCCGACGCCCGAACGCGTCAATTTCGCTGGCCAGTCGGCTGACCGCACCCCGTGAACTTTATGCACAACACCCGGAGATGCCTGTTTTTTCCGTGCAATACGCACT